>DAONII010000050.1:0-8060 GCA_035405085.1 bacterium
GTAGACACCTATCTTCTGCACCTCGAAATCCTTCTTCACGTTCATCAGGCGTATCCGCTGTCCAACCGAGATATTTCCGTCGACGACCCTGACGAGCGCGATGGCGCCCAGGTAACTGTCGAACCAGCTGTCGAATATGAGGGCGCGAAGCGGCGCGCTCGGATCTCCATTCGGCGCGGGCAGGACGTTGACCACCGCCTCCAGGACCTCACCCACCCCCTCCCCCGTCTTCGCGGACACCGCCACCGCGTTATCCGCAGGCAGGGCCAAAACCTCCTCGCACTGCTCGCGCGAACCCTGCACATCGGCGCTGGGCAGATCCGTCTTGTTTATGACCGGAACGAGTTCGAGGCCGCCCCTCATCGCCATAAGCGCATTCGCAAGGGTCTGCGCCTGCACCCCCTGCGTGGCGTCTATCACGAGCAGCGCCCCCTCGCAGGCCGCGAGAGAGCGGCTGACCTCGTAATGAAAGTCCACGTGCCCCGGCGTGTCTATCAGGTTCAGCTCGTAGTCCTTGCCGTCGCGCGCGCGATATCGAAGCCTCACGCTCTGCGCCTTTATGGTTATGCCGCGTTCGCGCTCTATCTCCATCTTGTCGAGAAACTGATCCGTGTGCTCCCTCTGGCTCAGCGCTCCGGTCATCTCGAGCAGACGATCGGCGAGCGTCGACTTGCCGTGATCGATGTGGGCTATTATGCTGAAGTTTCGAATGTGTGACTGGGTCATTCGGCAAGCTTCACTGTTCGTTCATCACGACCAGCGCCTCGACGTTTTCGCGCGTCTGGAATTCCCTTAGATAGCGCGATGCGTCCTCGCGCGATGCGAAGCCGCCGATGCGCACGCGGTACCAGCGGCCACGGTCGGGAATATCGGCAATCATCATGTAGGCGGGATACCCCTTGCTCTTCCATCGGTCCACGCTGCGCGTCGCCTCGGACATCTGCGGATACGAACCGGTCTGAACCGAATAACGCCCGTGTTCAACCGACTTGACCCGTATCACGCTCGAATCGGTGGCCTGAGCCCTTGTGCCCTCGTCCTCGGCCTTCATCTCATCCGCGCCGGCCTGGGAGCCCGAGCCGGCCGCCGGAAGCTGCTCCGGCGGGAGCGGGCGACCCTGCGCTTCCTTGTCAGGCGCAGACCCGGAGCGGGCCATCATCTCACCGGGCGTCATCCCGCCCGAAGAATCCGGCTTGTCCTCGAGCCGGTTGCGCCCTATGACCTCGGGAATCCTGCCGCTGCCGCCTTGCGCCTGCTCGAACATCTTGTTTATCCGATCCTTAAGTTCCGGCGTGTCGGCCTTCCTGAGGAGCTCCTCGGCAACCTCGGCGGCTTCAGGATCCGAGGTTGAAAGCACCCTTGGGACCGCCGCGCCCGCAGCCTCCTCAACGGCCGCCACCGAGGTGTCGCGCCCCAGCCCCAAAAACTCCCGCCCGTATCTCGCCCCGAGATAGAAGACGAAAAAGAGCGTGAAGACCTCCAGGACGAGTATCGCGAAGAATTGCCCGAATGTGAAACGGCAGAAGAAACCCTCGTTCCCCGTATCCTCCCCCCGGCGATTTCTCATGTAATCAGACATTCGACTCCTCGATTTCGCGCTCCATCCTCTCCGGGGCCGAAATTCCCAGTATTCTCAATGCGTTTTGTAACACAATCTGCACGTTTTTCAAGAGGAAGAGCTTCGCCTCGCAGCGACGACGATCATCCGATATGACCCTGTATCTGTCGTCCTTTCTGCCGCGACTGTAGTAAGCCTGAAACATCCTCGCAACTTCGAGGAGGTAGAAGGCCAGCTTGTGCGGCTCGAGCTCCTCCGCGCAGTTCGATACAACGGACGGAAGCTCGCACAGAAGCCTGGCGAGTTTGGGCTCCTCCGGAAGGTCGAGCAGCCCGAGGTCGACTTCTTTTGGCCCAGGGGGAACCATCCCGGCCTCAGCGGCCTTTCGGAAGATACTGGCTATCCTCGCATGCGCGTACTGTATGTAATATACCGGGTTGTCGGCGCTGTGCTTCTTCGCAAGGTCCAAATCGAAGTCGAGCTGGGCGTTGTGCGATCTCATGAGGAAGAAATACCGGCATGCATCGCGCCCGACCTCGTTTCTCACGTCCTCGAGCGTCTCATAGGTGGCGGAACGGGTCGACATCGAGACCGCCTCACCCCCGCGAACGAGGTTGACCAGCTGTATGAGGACCGCATCGAAGGAACCCGGGTCGTAGCCAAGCGCCGCGATCGCCGCCTTCATGCGCCCGACGTAGCCGCCGTGGTCAGCCCCCCAGATGTCTATCACCCTCGAGAAGCCGCGCTCGTATTTGTTCTTATGGTAGGCTATGTCGGAGGCGAAGTAGGTGAGCGAGCCGTCGGCCTTTCGCATCACGCGGTCCTTGTCGTCTCCGAAGCTGGTCGAGCGAAACCACTGAGCACCGCCCTCCTCGAAGACGTGTCCGCGCTCAACGAGCTTTCCTATCGCGCTCTCGACCGCAGAATCCGTGTGGAGGCGGCTCTCGAAGAAGTATGCGTCGTGAACGACGCCGGTCTCCGCGAGGTCGCGCCTGATCTCGGAGAGAATCCTCTCGCCGGCCAGCTCCCCGAGAAACGCGATCGCCTCCTCCTCGGACATGGCTGAGAGCTCGGGCCCATGGGAGCCGGCCGCATCGGAAGCGATGCCGGAGACATAGCCCCCCTGATAACATTCGTCGGGGAACTTTACATCTTCGCCCGCCTGCTGACGCATGCGGAGCAAAACGGAACGGCCGAGGGTCCGTATCTGGTTTCCCGCGTCGTTTACGTAATACTCCTTCGAGACATCGTAGCCGGCGGCCTTCAATACGTTTCCCAGCACGTCGCCGTAGACGGCGCCGCGCCCGTGGCCGATGTGCAGGGGACCCGTGGGATTGGCGGACACGAACTCCACCTGCAGCCTCTTTCCGCGACCGGCATTCGTCTCGCCGAAGGCGGCGCCGAGGTCTGAGATCTCCCGCAGACCTTCGAGATAGATCCGCGGCTTCATGAAAAAATTTATGAATCCGGGACCGGCCACCTCCACGCGGTCGATCTCGGAGACGCCGCTTGCGAGCCTGTCGGCGATCGTCTGTGCGACCTCCCTGGGTTTTTTCCCGACCCTGCGAGCGAGCACGAGAGCCGCATTCGTAGAGAAATCCCCGTGCTTTTCCTCCCTCGGCACCGATATCTCGAACTGCACATCGCCCTCAAAGACCAGGTCGCCGTTTTCCCTGCAGCCGGATATGGCCTCTCTGACGAACTCCTCTATCCTTCTCTCTATCATCTCCCTCCCTCTCCGGCGTCCTCGGGACTCCCGCCGACTCGCTCAGCATCCTTCGCGGAAGCGGGCCCCACCACCACCACCTTGAGCCCGTCCGGGTGAAGATAACGCGAGGCGACTCTGTTCACGTCCGCCACTGTCACCTTGGAAACGCCGTCGCGAAAGACGCGCCAGTAGTCGTCGGGATAACCGTGTATGAAAAAGTTCGCCCTGCTGTTCGCTACCTTGAAAGCGTTGTCGAACTCGAAGACGAGCCTGGCCAGCACCGACCGCCGCGCAAACTCGAGCTCCGGACCCGTCGCATCCTTTCCTGTGGCGAGCCGCCTGACATGCCCGGTTATCAGATCTACGGCTTCTTTTGTCTGTTCGGCCTTCGTGTTCACTCCTATGACGAAGAGGCCGTAGTCGGTACCCAGGGTCATTCTGCTCCAGACGCTGTAGGCCATCCCGCGATCGACCCGGATGTCCTCCATGAGCCGGCTCTTGAAGTTGCCGGCCCCGAGGATGTCGTTCATAAGCAGCAAAGCGAACTTGTCCGGATTATGGCGCCTTATTCCAAGGTGCCCCATCCTAACAAAGGACTGGGTCGTCGGCCGAACGACGTATTCACGCCCCGGGGTGAACGAGGGATCGATCTCGGGAATCTTCGGAAACTTCGACTCCCCGACCCTTGCGCCCTCGCCGAGACGGCGAATCATTTCCACGAACTTTTGGCTGTCAAAATCCCCGGCCGCCGCGATTACCACGTCTCCTGTTCGGATGGCGTTTTCGCAAAAGGCGAGGACGTGTTTGCGTTTGATCCGCCTGAGGGACCGCCGGTCGGGAACGCGCGCCCAGGGGCTTTCCTTTCCGTATACAAGCTGCCTAAGCCGCCTGCCCGCCAGGGTTCCCGGGTCGTCGCTTTCGCGCCTCAGCCTCTCCTCTATCTTGGATCTGGCGACGGAGAGCCTCTTCGGATCCAGGCGCGGTCTGAACATCATATCGAAGAGGAGAGACGATCCCTTCTCCAGATCGCCGGAAAGGACAAGGAGATCGAACTCGATGAGCTCCCGTCCCGCCGAAGAGGATACCGAAGCACCCAGGGAGTCCACCGCCAGGTCGAACTCGTCCGGCGAAAGCGAACCTGCACCGCCTGAACGAACCAGCATGGCGGAAAGCTCTGCGAGGCCGGATTTCCCTTTTGGATCGTGGGCGGATCCAGCCCTCACTATCGCCCTCACCCGCACCATCGGCAGCGTCCGGTCCTCGAGCAGAAAGAGCCTCATGCCGTTTTCGAGGACCTCCGCGCGGACGGCCGGGACCTCTATCCTTGGAGGAGGGCCCTTCTCCAGCCTGTCAAAGACGCCCGCGAACGCGGACCCGCCCGAAAGGAGCACGGCGGCAGCGACTGCGGCGCAGAGAGAAATCCTCATCTCCTCCCCCTCTCGCGCTCCACCGTCACCCTGTTGTCTTGAACGAGATACTTTCTCGCGGTCTTCATGAGGTCCTCTGCCGTTACCGACTCGAGCCTCTTCGGATAACGCGCGAGGAGCCTCCAGTCGCCGAACACGGTCTGGAACTGCGCAATCCTCTGCGCCAGCGCCATGTTGCGCTCCAGCGAAAAGACGAGCCCGGAGGCCGCCTGTTTCTTCACCCGCGAGAGCTCATCCTCACCTACGGGCTCGTCCCTGAGGCGCTTCACCTCCCCCTCGATCTCGCGCAGTATCGCCGGAACGGATGCGGACTTCAGCGGATCGACCCAGATGAGGAAGAGGTTGGGCAGGCGCGCTCCCGGATAGGATGTGCTGCAGTAGACCTCCTCGGCGAGCTTGCGCTCGTAGACAAGGCGCTTCTGCAGACGGCTGGATCTCCCGTCGCAGAGAACCGCCTGGATCAGATCGAAGGAGTATTCCGCCTCGTCGGGGAGGGTCGGCTTGTGCCAGGCCACCGCAACCGAGGGCTCGGCTTCGAAGGAAAATCTATCGTAGACGCGGCCGCACTCCTTTGCCCCCTTCTTCGGAGGCGAAGGCACCTTCCCCTTGGAGTGCCTCCCGAATGTCCTGTTGAGCACCGCACGGGCAGCGCGCAGATTCAGGTCGCCGACGAGCACGCCCACCATGTTGCCGGGCACGTAGTGCTTTCTGTGGAATGCCCTCGCATCCTCGACCGTCAGGCCCATCACGTCCTTCTCGAAACCTATCGTGGACCACCTGTATGGGCCCGAGTCCCACGAGGCGGAGAGTATCTTCTCGCTCATCAGGCCATCGGGGTGGTTGTCCACGCCGGAGCGCCTCTCCTCGGCTATGACGCTCCTCTCGGTGTAGAACTCGCGGAAAGCGGGTTCGAAGACCATCTCCGACATCACGCTCGCCCAGAGCTCGAGACGGTTCGAAGGCATGCTGGCGTGGTACGTCGTGACGTCCTTGCTCGTATAGGCGTTCAGATCAGCCCCGCCGTTTCTGACGAGCAGCTCCCAGATCTCATTCTTGGCCCTGTAACGGTCGGCCTCGCGCTCGAGCTTCGCGAGCTCGGCCGAGAGCGATTCGACGATCGACGCGTCAACCTCGTCCTTCTGCGACTCGCGCGTGAGCTTGGCTCCTACCTCCTCTATGCGATCCAGAAGGACCCTCTCCTTCGCCCAGTCGCGCGTACCCAGCCTCTTCGAACCCTTGAAGGCCATGTGCTCGAAGACGTGCGCGAGTCCTGTCTTTCCGTCAATCTCGTCGGCCCCGCCGACCCTCACCATAACGACGCCCGAAAAGACCGGCGCCTGGGCGCGCTTAACGTAGAACCAGCGCATCCCATTTTTTAGCCTGAATTCGACCACTTTTTTCTCGAGGTTGAATCCCTCGGCCAAAAGGGGAAATACGACGAGCAGCAAGAGAAACAGGACGGATTTCATCAGGATGCGCAACATATTCAGACCTCTTTACACGCGAAAAAACAGAGGAAACGGCGTTATCAGATACCACTTTGGTGCTCAAGCTAAATAGTTTCTCCGTATGATTCAAAGTAATACAAATTGTTTTAAATAACGCTATATTTGCTTGACTTAAGTTTATCTAACTATAATATATATTTTAATTAAGCATAATTAAGTAAAAATAGCGTTCTAACCAGCCTCCTTTTCAAAGCTTTTTAGCTTATATCCGGCCGACAAAGGGAGGCGGATCCAGGAGGGGGAGCTATGGATCCAGCGTTGAAGGCGCTTTGTATGGAAGTGGTGGGCGGCGACGTCGACAGCGAGAGGTTTTCCTGGCTGCTCATCGAAACCGGCGTTCAGGTCGACGGCCCCGAGTGGGAGGTCGCAAGCCGGCTTTTGGGCCAGAGGCAGGAGGTGAACTCGCTCGCTGAGAAATTCGGCGAGACGCTGCAGTAAAGGCGTGCACCAGGTCCAAGGGACCCTTTTAAGCTCTAAGCCCTGCGATGTAGTATCCTATAGATTTGTACGCCAGCTTCGCGGCCAAAAAGTCGCATGCGTGCATTCCTTTTATCGGGGCTAGCTCCACGATGTCCATGCCCACGAGGTCCCTCTCCGAAAGAAGCATCCTGATGAAATCGAGCGTCTGATACCAGCCCATCCCGCCGGGCTCCGGAGTGCCGGTGGCGGGCATTATCGACATGTCGAGGCCGTCCAGGTCGATCGTCAGGTAGATCCTTCCGGTGGGGATAGCGGCGAGTGCCTCCTTCATCCAGTGCTCGCCCATCCTCATGTCGTTCGCAAAAAAGACCGGAAGATTCTCGCGCTGGACGAGCTTTGCCTCGGGCTTCGAAAGGTTCCTGATCCCCACCTGAACGGCGGGGCATATCTCGCGGACGCGGGCCATCGCACATGCGTGGCTCCAAGGATCGCCCTCGTACTCCTCGCGCAGATCGGCGTGGGCGTCTATCTGTACGACGGTGATGTCGCCGCATGACGCTGCCACAGCCTCAACCGCCGCAGGCGTAACCGAGTGCTCCCCCCCCAGTAGAAGCGGGATCTTCCCGTCGCGCGCGATCCTTGAGATTGCAGTGACGACCTCCGCCCTCATTTCCTGCGGGGCAAGGCCCTCCACCTTGAGAGCCGGAAGCGTTGCTACGCCGACGTCGCAGGGCTCCATGCGAAGTTCCTCGTCGTATAGCTCGACCTGGGCGGAGGCCTCTATGATGGCCGATGGACCCGATGCGGTCCCTCCACCGTACGAAACGGTATGCTCGTAGGGAACCGGCAGAACGACCACGCGCGCCTTATCGTAGCCGCTCAGTTCATCGGGTAGGCCCAGAAAATTATTCGGTGCGCTGTGGCTCATATCACGGGACAAAGATCGCGCCGGCGAGGACCGTCGTCCACTGGCCGCGCCTGTCCCCGAGGGCGGACTGGGTCGTGTTCATCGTGCGGACTATCTCTCCCGAGATGGTCCAGGTGCCCTTTCGGTCGTTCCAGGACTTCTCGGCGTCGAAGTTTACGCCCAGTATCGTCGCGAGCATCTCGGCGGCGAGGTCCTCAGCGTAATCCCCGGCCTGCTTCTCGTTCTGGCCGTAGGCATGGTGCTCGGAGAGATATCCGTGATACTCGTTGTTCTTCGGGAGTGAGAGCCCTACCGAAGCGGAAACCAGCCGGTGCGGCTCGTTCGTCGCGCAATCGGAGAGGACGCAGTGTATGACCTGACCTGGTCGAAGGCGCATGACCCCCTCGTTTCGCGGGATGATCCTGCACCCGGGCGGAAAGATGCTGGATACGCGGACAAGGTTGAACTGGGCTATGCGCGCATGGCGAAGCGCCATCTCGAAGCTCTGAAGCTTCTCGCGATGACGGCCCAC
>DAONII010000051.1:0-7840 GCA_035405085.1 bacterium
GCGGAGCGGTTCCGATGGCGAATCTCGGCGGCACATACCAGGTCGGAGGGCGCAAGACGATAATAAACAACGTGCTGAGCCACGAGGCCTTCTCCGCGGGCGCGACCGGCTACTCGATCTCTTCCTCCGACGCAACGTTCAACATAGCCCAGGACGAGACCGCATCGGTCCACCGCTACGACTTCATAACGATGCCGCTGTGTCCGATGTTCACGCAGGTGGACGGGTACCAGGAGGACTGCATGGTCGGCGAGTGGCCGTCGATGAAGCTCCTCGAGAAGGTTAAGGGTGAGATGGAGAGCCGCATGGCCGCCGGCGCGAAGGGCCTTGATATACTCGCCGGCACCTCATGGCCGCAGACCTACGACAACCAGTTCATCCACCTGCAGACGAACACCTCTGGTGGGTTGGACCAGGTGCCGCTTGGCTTCCTCGTGACCGATTTCATGGGCGCGCAGGGCGGCGGGTGCAACTGCGACATGACGGGCTCTCCGATAGCCCTGCCGACGCTCATCGTGATACTGCTCTCCTCGGCGGCGATGATGGGCGGTCTGATGCTCGTGCGGGTGAGGATAAGGAGGAAGTGACACCCGCGCACTCACGATGGATAAAAACGCGGCCCGGCGCAGAGCCGGGCCGTTTTTTATCCCGAAGTTTCGAGAATTCGTTGACTTTCCGCCCCATCTCCGTAAAATCCCATAAAAATTAGATACATCCATGCAAGGGGGGAGGGAGATGAAACAAAAAAAGGCTCTGAGGCTTGTCCCGCTGGCATTTGCGGCAATCCTTGTGACGGCTCTTTCCGCGGAGGCCAAACCGAAGGGGGCCAGCGTCATTACGTTCAGCCCTGCGACCGACGGCGGAAAGTACATCTCCGTCCAACAGTCCAAGACCCTGCCGCAGTGGAGCTTCAACGCAGGCATGACGATGGATTACGCCTACGAGCCGCTGGAGTTCGCCGACCCGACCGGCGCGCGCATATCCGGCATAGTGGACGACCTGATGGTCGCCAACGTCCACGGCGCGATCGGCTGGACCGACTGGTTTTCAACGGGCGTCAACGTGCCGGTGGTCATGTGGGAGTCCTTCTGGGATCCGAACGCCCCGCGCGCCACGGTCCAGAAGCAGAACTTCTACGGCAAGATGGGCGACGTGAGGCTCGAGATGAAGTTCCGCCTCCTGGACATCGACCGCTACCACGTCGGCCTCTCGCTGGTGCCGTTCATGTATTTCCCCTCGGGCAAGTCCTCCACTTTTTTGGGCAACGGCTTCTGGTCGCCCGGCGCCGCGCTCGTCTTCGACGCCGACATAAAGAACCGCGTCTTCCTTGCCCTGAACGTAGCGTACCGGAACTTCTACTCGAAGACAAACTACTACATCAACCCGAACGCCAACGCGAACGCGTACATAAATGACACGCTCAGACTCGCCGGCGGCATCAACGTGCGCATCAACGACTCGTGGGCGGTTCTGGGCGAGATATGGTCCGAGTCCGTCATCAAGGCGATGTTCAAGAACCAGCTGCAGAACCCGGCCGAGTTCATGGCCGGCGGCCGCTTCACCCCGCAGAAGCACGCAAAGGGTCTGGCGGTGACGCTCGCAGGCGGCCGCGGCATTACCACGGGCGTCGGCTCCCCGGACTTCCGAGTGCTCCTGGGGGTGAACTACCGCCGCATACACGAGCCGCCGCCACCGCCACCTGTACAGGTCGACGCGATCGTCGAGGAAAAGATCATAATCACGCAGAAGATACACTTCGAGTTCGACCGCGCGGTGATCCGCCCGGTCTCCTACCCGATAGTGGACGACGTCGCAGACCTGCTTCGCCGCAACCCGCAGATCCGCCGCGTGAGGGTCGAGGGGCACACCGACTGGATAGGCTCCGACGCCTATAACCAGAAGCTCTCCGAAAACCGCGCACGCGCCGTTCGAGACTACCTCATCCAGAAGGGCGTGGAGCCCTCCCGTCTGGAGGCCGTGGGCTACGGCGAGAGCAGGCCGGTCGCTGACAACAACACCGTGCAGGGCCGCGCGAGAAACCGCAGGACGGAATTCACGGTGCTGCAGTAGCGGTTGCAAGGCTGTGATCGTGTGATACAAACGGGGGAGCCTTCGGGCTCCCCCGTTTTTTGCATGGACCGTCATCGCGGGCGGCAAAGGAATATGGCATCGAACCGACAAGGCGCCCGAGAGAAGGGACCCGGAAAGGGCTGGGTCTCAGACCGGCATCCGCTCTCCACACCCGTCCAGTACGTCAAGGGGGTGGGGCCGGCGGTATCCGCGAAACTAGCGAAGATGGGCGTCATGAACGTAGGGGACCTTTTGGCGCTCACCCCTATCCGCTACCTCGACCGCCGCCGAATCCTTCCTATAGCCGAGCTCTCGCCGGGACGCGACCGCACCGTGGTGGGCAGGATAGTCGCCTCGGGCGTATCGTTCATGGGCAGGCGGCGCAAGAGGATATACGAAATCCTCGTAGACGACGGGACCGGGAAAATCTCGGCGAAGTTCTTCTATTTCAACGCAAAGTACATGCAACAGAAGTTTCTCACGGAGACGAAGGTGCTGCTCTCCGGCGATGTGAGCGAGTTCAGAACGACCCTCCAGTTCATACACCCCGAGATGGAGACTCTCGGAAGCGCGGAGGAGGAGAGCGCCTCCACCGGGCGCATCGTGCCTGTCTACCCGCTGACCGAGGGGATATACCAGAAGCAGATGAGGCGCATCGTGCGCAACGCGTGGGACGGCTTCAACTCACATATACAGCCGATATTCCCCGAGGAGTTCGTGGAGCGCCATCGCCTCTCCGACCCATGGAAGTGCCTGCAGGAGATCCATTTTCCTGCGCCGGACCTCGACCCGGAGCTGCTCGCCATCGGCAGGTCCGCCGCGCACCGAACACTTATCTTCGACGAGTTCTTCTTCGTGGAACTGGGGCTGGCACTCAAGCGCCGGCGGACTGCACAGAAGAAGGGGATAGCGTTCCCGCGAAGCGATGCGATGCATGAGCGCTTCCTCTCCGCGCTCCCGTTCGAGCTGACCGGGGCGCAGAGGCGGGTGACCGGTGAGATATTCGGCGATATGGACTCGGGAAAACCCATGAACCGTCTCCTGCAGGGGGACGTCGGCTCCGGAAAGACGGTCGTCGCGCTTGCCGCGGCTCTCCGGGCCATCGACGCCGACTTCCAGGCCGCGATAATGGCACCGACGGAGATCCTTGCGGAGCAGCACTTCGAGACTATCACCGGAATAGCGACGCCCATGGGGATTAGCCACGGGCTCATAACCTCGTCGGTGAAGGGAGCCGAGCGAAGCTCTTTTCTGAGCTCTCTCAGAAACGGCACTCTGTCGCTCGCGGTCGGCACGCACGCGCTCATACAGGAGGGGGTCGAGTTCGCACGCCTGGGCCTCATAGTCGTCGACGAACAGCACCGCTTCGGAGTCATGCAGCGCGCGGCGATACGACGGAAGGGGCAGGCGGAGGAGGGCGAGGAACCCACATTCCCGGACGTCCTTGTAATGACCGCAACGCCGATCCCGCGGACGCTCGCGATGACCCTCTACGGCGACCTCGACGTCTCGGTCATAGACGAGCTGCCGCAGGGACGGCTGCCGGTCATGACTAAGCTCTACGACGAGGGGAGGCGCGACAAGCTCTACGCGGGAATGCGCCACGAGCTGGGGAACGGCAGGCAGGCCTATGTCGTCTATCCGCTCATAGAGGAGAGCGAAAAACTCGACTTAAAGAACGCGACCGACATGGCCCGCGAGCTCTCACGAATCTTCGAGCCTGAGTTTCGCGTAGCCCTGCTTCACGGAAAGATGCGCCCGCAGGAGAAGGAGGAGATAATGGCCTCCTTCAAGGCCGGAAGCGTGCACGTGCTGTGCGCGACCTCTGTCGTGGAAGTCGGCGTGGACGTGCCGAACGCCTCGGTGATGGTGATTGAGCACGCCGAGCGCTTCGGACTCGCGCAACTTCACCAGCTGCGCGGCAGGGTAGGAAGGTCGAAGTTCCAGTCGTACTGCATACTGATGGCCGACTACAGGCGCTCCGAGGAGGCCGTCGAGCGCCTGAAGGTGATGACCGAAACGACCGACGGCTTCAAGATAGCCGAGAAGGATCTTGAGCTCAGGGGCCCAGGCGAATTTTTGGGCACGCGCCAGTCCGGCTTGCCGCCCTTTCGTATAGCGAACCTCGCACGCGACGTTGGAATCCTCTCCCAGGCCCGCGAGGCGGCGTTCAAGCTCGTCGAGGCCGACCCGGAGATATCGGACCCCAAGTACGCGCGGGTGAAGGAGGTACTTTTGACCCGGTGGTCCGGAAAACTGAGCCTCGCCGATATCAGCTGATAAATCCCCGCTCAATGATGTTTGCTCTATTCGACGGGCAGGCGCGTCTGCTGCGTCAAAGCATCTTGCTCCGTCTGACGGGGAGGGCGGGCAAAAGGACCTTGAATTCGAGGGTTTGTATGCTAAGTACGCCCCGTGAACAGACGCGAAAAAACCGCTTCGACCCGTCTGCCCCCGTGGCTCAAAAAGCGGGGCACGCTGTCGGGGAACCTGCACTCGATGAAGAGCTCGCTCAGGGCCCACGGGCTTCACACGGTCTGTGAGGAGGCGCGCTGCCCGAACATAGACGAATGTTTTGGGCGCGGCACCGCGACCATCATGATCATGGGCGACAGGTGCACGCGAAACTGCGGATTCTGCTCTGTCTCGCACGGCAGACCGGCTCCCCTCGACCCCGACGAACCGGGCAGGGTGGCCGGCCAGATATCCGGGCTTGGACTCAAGCATGCAGTCGTGACCTCCGTCACTCGCGACGACCTCCCCGACGGAGGCGCCGACCACTTTGCAAAGACCATACGGGCTATCGGGGGCCTATGCCCTGAAACTGCCGTCGAGGTTCTGGTGCCCGACTTCATGGGGCGCGAGGAGGATATCAAAACCGTCTGCGATGCCTTTCCAAGCGTCTTCAACCACAACGTGGAGACGGTCGAGCGACTCACGGGCTCGGTCCGCAGCAACGCCTCATACAGGAGGTCGCTGGGTGTCCTCTCCGCGGCCCGCGGGATGCTCAAGGGGCCCACAAAATCCGGCATCATGGTCGGGCTGGGCGAATCCGACGAGGAGGTCGAGAGGACGATAGAGGATCTTGCACAGACCGGCGTGGGAATAGTCACCATAGGCCAGTACCTTCGCCCATCGAAGCTTTCCCTCGACGTGGCGAGGTACGTGAAACCCGAAACCTTCCGCGAATATGAGAAGATAGGGTTAAAGCTCGGAATCAAGCATATGTTTTGCGGGCCTTTGGTCAGGAGCTCTTACATGGCGGATAAAGTTTTGCTTTAACTTTTGATTGCGCGCGGTTTCCCGCGCAGAGGTAGAAACGGAGGGGCTCCATGGCAGTCGTTAGCCGGTCCATAGCCGTACACGCGCCGGTCGAGAGGATTTTCGACATCGTCTCGAGCTTCGACCTCTACCCGAAGTTTTTACCCGAGATCGAGCGCGCCGACGTGCTTTCACAGAGCCCCAAGAAGGCCCGCGTTGCCTTCACCGCTAACATAGTGAAGCGTATAGATTACACGATGGACTTCGACATCCTCCGTCCGAGGGAAATACGCTGGACGATGGTCGACGGGGACATGCTCATCAAGAGCAACGACGGATTCTGGAAATTCGAGCCGCTCGAAAAGAACCTCACCGACCTCACGTTCTCATGCGAGATGCACTTCAACATCTGGCTGCCGAAGTCGATAGCGGAGGGAGTGATATCGTCGCACCTGCCCGTGATGATGAAGAACTTCAAGGCGCAGGCCGAGCAGACAAAGCCCGGCGACAAGGGGAAAAAGCCTCAGCGCACAAAGGCGGGGTCACTGGTGGCGCGGAAAAAGCGCGCCAGGGCAAGAAGCGGGAAGAAGTGACGGTAGCCGTGGTATCTGATGTAGAAGTGCAGCTGGAAGCCTGTGCCCGTGTAGTCGGTTTCGTCCCATCCGCCTGAAGGATTTCTCTCGGCGAGCAGATAGTCGGCGGCCTTCGATGCAGCCTCCCCGTGGGCGGCGCCGCCTGCCACGAGCCCCATCAGCGCCCAGGCGCTCTGCGAAGGCACGGAGCGGTGCCAATCTACGAATACGTTGTCGCGGTAACTCTCCGGCGACTCGCCGAATCCGCCGTCGGCGTGCTGCACAGACTTAAGCCACGCAACCGCCTTTTGCACACGCGGGTCGTTCATATCCCAGCCGATGGCGCGAAGGCCAGTAAGCACGCACCATGTCCCGTAGATGTAGTCTATCCCCCAGCGGGCCCACCAGCCGCCGAAAGCAGCCTGCTCCCTCCAGACATACGAGAGCGCCTTCTTCACCGCGCGGTGGTCGCGCGAGAAGTTCCGGGAGGCCAGAAACTCAAGCACCCTTCCGACGATGTCTGGCGAGGAGGGGTCCAGGCACGCGCCGTGGTCGGAGAACGGGATCCTGTTCACCACCTGGAATGTCTGGTTACGGTCGAAAGCCCCCCAGCCACCGTCGTCGTTCTGCATCGACAGGAGCCAGTCGAGCCCCAAGCGGCAGGCCTTTATCTTCTCGTGCCAGGGAATGGAGAGGCGGTGCAGCACGCTCAGGACCTCTATGGTGTCGTCGACATCCGGGAAGTAGTCGTTTTCGAACTCGAACGACCAGCCGCCGGGCAGCGCCTTCGGATTTTTCACCGCCCAATCGCCGCGCACCTTCGTTATCTGCTTTTTGAGGAGCCAGCGCCCGGCGCGCAGCAGCGCTGGGTCATCCGGCGAACAGCCCGCCTCCAAAAGAGCCATAACCATCCACGGCGTGTCCCACACGGGCGAGATGCAGCACTGCTGGTGTATGCGCACCTGACCCGGCGAAAGAGGGGAGGCGACCTTCGGTTCCATGCCGATCTCGCGCATAGCCGACGGGGTTACACGCCCGTCGTCGCGTATCTCTTCCGGCATCGCTGCGCAGTCGACTGTCGTATAACGCTGCTGAAACATCTTGAGCGCCTCGAAGGGCTTCTTGATCTCCGGGCTTTCGTTATCGTAGCCCAACGCCTTGAAGGCGAGCGCGCCGTAAGCCAACGCCGGATAAATATCCTCGGTTGCCTTTACGTGTTCCCATATCCAGCTGGAGCATCTGCGCATAGCAAGCTTACGAAGCGGCTTTAAAGGAAACTTTTCATAAAGCTTCAAGCACTTGTCGAGGGTTATGAAGAACTGCTCGCTCGATAAAAACCCTTTTTTACTACTAAAGGAATAGTTTCGCTTTTCAGGAGGGGTGCAGAAGAGCTCGTCTATGTCGATTCCGGCCGGCAAACTCACGCTCTTTTTAATCGACATGAAGACGAGCAGCGGCACAATGGTTGCCCTGGCCCAGCTTGAGAACTCATAAACCGAGACCCCGGTCCACGGAGGGAGGAGCATGTACTCGACCGGCATCGCCGGGGTCGCCTCCCATGGCAGCACCCCGAACATGGCCAAGTGTATCTTCGTGAAAACACGAACTTTTTCGATGCCACCGGAGGCGAGGATGAACCCGCGAGCCCTCTGCATGCGTGGGTCATCCGCACTCAACCCCGCGATCTTCAAGGCGAAATAGCACTCAACCGTAGTGGAGAGGCACGAGGGTCCTTCATTATATATTGCCCATGTGCCGTCCTGCCGCTGCGTGTCCAAGATCCTGCGCGAGATGCCGTCCTCGATATCCTTATCCACCAAGCCCAGATAGTGCATGAGGAATATGAACTCCGAGCCTATGGTCTCGTTCGCCTCCAAGGCGAACCACCAGTATCCGTCCCGGCGCTGAAGGGACTTCATGTAGTCGATCGTCTGCCT
>DAONII010000052.1:0-7831 GCA_035405085.1 bacterium
CGGCTCCATCGGCAAGAGGTACCGACGCCACGACGAGATCGGCACTCCCTTCTGCATAACTTACGACTTCGATTCCGAAACCGATCACGCCGTCACGGTCCGCGACCGCGACACGATGCAGCAGGAGCGGATCGCGATCGACGGGGTCGTGGAGTACCTAAAGGATCGGTTCAACCGCTAGCCCAAGCCAAATCTTTCGGCTCCTCGCCAAATATCAGGCGATCGTCGGTGTGCTTGTTGTACCCAAATTGCCAGATGCTCTCTTCGCTACGCAGGGCGCCTCAGACGCCGGCGTCTCGCTGCGCTCGCACGACGCCTTCCAAATGGCTGTTGCATGCGTCATGCTCGGACGCCGCTCAGAGAGCATCCGGCAATTTGGGTTCATCAACCACAGCTGCCGGGGAGCCTGCGGCGAACCGCTGGCGTATGAAGCGGTGAGCGTAGCGAGAAGAACCTCTGCTGATTAAAAGGCAGAGGTTGCACTGATCATTGCAACTTGATGTGTCGAACGCAGCGAAGAGAGTGTCTGGCGATTCGGATCCTGCAACCACACCCGGCGAGGACGCCGGCGGCTTCGGCTTCGAACCGACATCCATAGGGGAGCTGTTATAATCTACCGTCACTTACACGACGAAAAGTCCCCGTTCAACTGCGCGAGCATCAGGGCGGCGTTGTGACAGTAAAACTGCTTTATCATGTCTCGCTGCGTGAGGCCGCCGGCGGTCGTGAATGAAATTGCGTCCGTTTTTGCAACGGCACTTCCCGTGGTCGTTACACCCTGCGCGCCCGTTTTTTCGAAAAGAGCGTCGGTCGATATGTCCTGCGCCGCGCATTCGTCGAGGATTTTCTGCAAACCCTCCTTCGAGTTCCGGTTGAGCCAGAGTCTGAACATGTCGCAGTTTCTAGCGTTGATCATGGCCAGGTTGCGCTTGAAGGAATCGCTGTCCATGTATGAGCCTCCGCCCGTGCCTGCCGAGACGGTTGTCTTCCCCTTATCCGTCTCGCTGGACGCGAGGCTGGCCGTGCAGCTCTCCACTGCGCCTGCCAGCCAGGCGGGTGGCGCCATGCCGTTGGCCAGGCCGAACTCGGCGCAGAATTGCCGCACCGGCCTGTAGAGCAACAGGAGGTTTGCGACATCGCTCTCCATGAGAGAGGCCGGCGCCTCGTTGCGCAGCTTCTCTATTATAGATTCCGCAACGTCAGCACAGTACGACTCCACCGCCTTGATGACCTCGTCGATATCTGCCGGGTTTGTCTGGACTGACAATGAATTTCCGGCCAGCAGCGCCTGTACCTCCATACAAAACAATCCGTTGCGATTGGACTCGTTGATTGCATCCGCATAGTGGGGGCTGCCCGAAAATAATACGACGATGGGCGTGGAAAAAGATGCGGACCCGCAGTAATTTCCGAGATCGTAGGAGACCGTCGCTATCTTCTGCTCTTTAGTGACTGGGCAGCCTCCTATTTCGGCGACGGGGGTTTCGACGGAGGAGCCAAGATCAGGGTCCGTGCCTTCGCCGCCGGTCCCGAAGCCTTCGCAGCCCGCAACCGAGAAAGACAGCGCTAAGACTCCAATCAACGCGACGAATTTTCGGGACATTTGTACCTCCAGGTGGTCGGCCCTTGTTTGTTATCGTCTGCAACATACCCAAGAGTTGCTTCGGGGGGAAGGAAAAATCCTCGGGATCTGCGCTTTTGCACAGCACCGCGGCAACGGAGGCAAAGCTCATCATATCATGCGGTGGGAGGATCTAGTCCCCTGATTCTCAAGCGGAAAAACGCTCCGAGGCCCTTGCAAATGGGGTTGACTCCGGGGCTGCGTCCGGGTAAGAGCCCCCCTCTCGGTTTTCTTCGTCATATCGTCATTTCCGGGTTTTTTGACCCATCCATAAGGAGGCTTCAAGTGAGCAACAAGTATGTCTACACGTTCGGCGCAGGGAAGGCGGAGGGGAACAGCAAGATGAAGGATCTGCTCGGCGGCAAGGGCGCGAACCTCGCTGAGATGAGCGGGCTCGGCATCCCGGTTCCGGCCGGCTTCACGATATCCACGGAAGTCTGCACCCATTACTACGCGCACGACAGAAACTATCCGAAGGATCTCGCGGATCAGGTCGACGCCGGCCTTCGCTTCATCGAGAAGACGATGGAGGCGAAGTTCGGCGATCCGGCGAACCCTCTTCTGCTCTCCGTCCGCTCCGGCGCGCGCGCTTCGATGCCCGGCATGATGAACACGGTGCTGAACTTGGGCCTCACCGCGAAGACGATCGAGGGGCTCATAGCAAAGACGAAGAACGAGCGCTTCGCCTACGATTCCTACCGCCGCCTCATTCAGATGTACGGCGAGGTCGTGATGGAGGCGAAGGGCGAGGACTTCGAGCACGCCATCGACGAGCTCAAGCGCTCGCGCAACGTGAAGCTCGACACCGAGCTCACCGCCGCGGATTTGAAGGAACTCTGCCGGACCTTCAAGGAGATCGTAAAGCGCGACACGGGGCGCGACTTCCCCGAGGACGTGCGCGAGCAGCTCTGGGGCGGGATAGGGGCGGTCTTCGGATCGTGGAACACCGAGCGCGCAATCGCGTACCGCCGCATGAACCAGATACCCGAGCACTGGGGCACCGCCGTCAACCTGCAGGCGATGGTCTTCGGAAACATGGGCGAGGACTGCGCCACCGGCGTCGCATTCACGAGGGACCCGGCCACCGGCGAGCGCCGCTTCTTCGGCGAATACCTCATCAACGCGCAGGGCGAGGATGTCGTCGCCGGCATCAGGACGCCGCAGCCGATAAACGTCGCCGCGAAGAAGTCCGACGAGGAGCGCTCGCTCGAGGAGGCGATGCCCGAGGCGTACCGCGAGCTCGAGCAGATCTACCAGAAGCTCGAGAGACACTACCATGACATGCAGGACATCGAGTTCACGGTCCAGCAGGGCAAGCTCTGGATGCTCCAGACGAGAAACGGAAAGCGCACCGTCTTCGCCGCGCTCAAGATCGCGGCGGACATGGTCGAGGAGAAGCTCATAGACAAGCGCGAGGCGATATCGCGCATCGACGTCGACCAGTTCAACGCGCTCTTCGCGCCGATATTCTCCTCAAAGGAGACGGCGCAGGCGGAGAAGGACGGCCACATGCTCACGAAGGGCTTAAACGCCTCGCCGGGCGCCGCTGTCGGGCAGGTCGTCTTCAGCGCAGACGAAGCGGAGCGGCTGGCCGCAAAGGGCGAGAAGGTGATCCTCGTTCGCCTCGAGACCTCCCCCGACGACATAAAGGGCATGGCGGTCGCGCAGGGGATCCTTACGGCGCGAGGCGGCAGGACCTCCCACGCGGCGGTCGTCGCCCGCGGCATGGGTGCGCCCTGCGTCGCCGGCGCCAGCGAGATAGACGTAAGCTATTCGAAAAACCAGTTTACCGTCCGCGGGAAGACGGTCGAGGCCGGCCAGGTGATCTCGATAGACGGGTTCACCGGCAAGGTCTACGACTGCTGCATGGATACCAGGCCCTCCGAGATCGTGCAGGTCTTGAACGGCAAGCTCTCCCCCGAGGAGTCGGAGCTCTACCGCGACTACAAAAACGTGATGAGCTGGGTAAACGAGTACCGCAAGCTGCGCGTGCGCACGAATGCGGACACACCGCACGACGCAGAGATCGCGCGAAAGTTCGGCGCGGAGGGGATTGGCCTGTGCCGTACCGAGCACATGTTCTTCGAGGGGGACCGCATCGACGCGATGCGCGAGATGATACTCTCGGCGGATCTCGACGGCCGCAAGAAGGCCCTGATGAAGATCCTGCCGATGCAGAAGGGTGACTTCAAAGGGATATTCAAGGCGATGGACGGCTATCCGGTAACGATACGCTTCCTCGACCCGCCGCTTCACGAGTTTCTGCCCCACACCGACCGCGAGGTCGACGATCTCTCGAAGAAGATGGGCGTTTCGGCCGAGACCCTCAAGAAGAAGGCCGAAGAACTCCACGAGTTCAACCCGATGCTCGGCCACCGCGGCTGCAGGCTCGGCGTCACCTTCCCCGAGATCTACGCGATGCAGACGCGGGCGGTCATGGAGGCGGCCTGTGAGCTCGCGAAGGACGGGGTCGTCGTCATCCCCGAGATGGAGATACCGCTCGTCGGGCACGCGCACGAGCTGAAACTCCTTCGCGACGTCTGCGACAAGGTGGCCAGGGAGGTCATCGCGAAGACGGGCCAGAAGGTAGATTACACCGTAGGCACGATGATCGAGCTGCCGCGCGCCGCGATAACGGCCGATGAGATCGCAAAGCACGCCGATTTCTTCAGCTTCGGCACGAACGACCTGACGCAGACCACTTTCGGTTTTTCGCGCGACGATGCGGGGAAGTTTCTGGGCGAATACGTGGCGAAGAAGGTTCTGCCCGTTGATCCCTTCGTCACCATCGACCGCGACGGCGTCGGCCGGCTGATGCGCATGGCAGTCGAGCTGGGGAGAAAGACGAACCCGAACCTCGACATAGGCATATGCGGGGAGCACGGCGGGGATCCCGCCTCGGTGGCGTTCTGTCACGAGGTAGGCCTGAATTACGTGTCGTGTTCCCCCTATCGTGTTCCTATAGCTCTGCTCGCCTCGGCGCGCGCTGCGCTCGAAATCGGAGGCGGGCCCGGCACGACCGCCTGACAGGCGTCGTCGCCCGGCATTCCTTTCGGAGGATCGTTATGGTTAGAATGATCGCATCCTTGGCTGCGCTTCTCCTCGTGGCCTCTTGCGCGAAGAACAGCGATATATTCGAAGACGTGGGCTCGAGGATCGCAAGCCCCACATCAATCACCATAGACGTCGCATCCGACCGCCTGTACCTCGTCAATTCGAACGACAAGGTTCTCTACGATCCGACGCAGGGCAATTTTCAAGTGTACGACATCGCGGATCCGCTCGCCCCGGTGCTTTTGGGCACCGCCCAGACGCTTTCGTTTACAGGTCAGCTATACCTGGACGCGGCGACCGGACGCGCCTACGCCCCGAACCGCTACACCGCAAACGATTCGGTCAAGACGGGGCTCCTCTACGAGTTCAACGTGGACGAGTCGTCCGCCGACTTTCTCTCCTCTGCCGAGGAGACGATTCAGGCCGGTTCGTTCGGCATGCAGTGCTGTTATCCTCCGAACCGCGCCTGGATAACTAGCAGCTGGCAGGATGAGAACAGGCCTATATACCAGTACGTGGACATAGGCCCGACGCTTGTCTTCGGTTCCGTTCCCCTTTGGACCACGCTCGACAACGGCAGCCAGCTCACGAACTGTCAGGCGACCTACGAGGTGATATCGGGGAGCCAGGCGTTTCTCACTCGCTATTACGGCGGCATAATGATCATCAACCTCGACGACGCCGACGTCCCCGGTTCCGTCCCGATGGACTACTTCATAAGCGACATCGAGGCGCCGAGGGGGCTCGCCGTCGACGGGACCGAACTATACATAACCGGCGAGGGTAACGACCTCTCCGGAGACTGGCGGCAGTTTCTCATGGTGCTCGACGTGTCGGGCCTCACGCCCGATCCTTCGAACGCATCGACGCGCCTTTTGAACAAATCGAGCGAAGGGCTTCTAAAGTCCTTCGTGCGCGTCGGCAACAACCCGCAGGAGGTGTTGCTAACGCAGGACTACGCGTTCGTGACGAATCAGAACGACGATACCGTATCGGTCATCAGCCGTGCGACTCAGACGGTCGTCGCCACCATAGGCGTCGGCAGATCGCCGGTCTCGATGGCCCTCTACAGGACGCTCGCCGGCGAGGAGAAATACGTTTACGTTGGTAATATTTACGACAACAACATCTCCGTCATAGACATACCCACCCTCGCTGTAGTGGCTACGGTTCCCTGAGCACTCGAAAACGGCCGAAGGCCGGATGGTTTTTTTGACTACCCCTATATATCGGCTGTCAAATTTCTGACATATACTACAGATAGCGTTTTTTTATTGCCCGGAGATCGGGTTTGTGTTAAATTCCCTTGAAATTTACAGGGTTTAAGTGGTTTCTTGGGTTCGAGGCTTTATTATCCGAAACATATCGTTTTTTGGGCGCAACCAATTTATGCGGGGACCGATAACCACCTGCCTGGCGTAAGGCGTAAGGCGCAGGGCATAAGGAAAGAGCGGCAGGCCGCATCTCCTTACGCCCGGTGCCCTTTGTCCTGAGCCCGAATTTCTCATGAGACTAAAGACCCTTGAGATGAGCGGCTTCAAATCCTTCGTCGATCGCACGATAGTGCAGTTCGAGGACGGGATCACAGGCGTGGTCGGTCCCAACGGCTGCGGAAAATCCAACATAGTAGACGCGATCCGCTGGGTCATGGGCGAGATGAGCGCGAAGCACCTGCGCGGTTCCGAGATGTCCGACGTCATATTCAACGGCTGCGACACCCGCCCCCCCACCGGAATGGCGCAGGTCTTCCTCACATTCGACAACTCCGACGGCAGAGCTCCCGCCGAGTACGCGAACTACAGCGAGATACAGATCGGACGCCGCCTATACCGCTCAGGCGAGAGCGAGTATTTTCTGAACAAGACCCCGTGCCGTCTGAAGGACATAATCGATATCTTCCTCGGCACCGGGGTCGGCACGAAGGCCTACTCCATAGTCGAGCAGGGCATGGTGGGCCACATCGTCTCGGCGAAGCCCGAGGAGCGCCGCATGCTCATCGAGGAGGCGGCCGGAATCTCCAAGTTCAAGGCCCGCAAGGAGGCCGCGCTGAGGAAGATGGAGTCGACTCGCTCAAACCTGGCCAGGCTTGGCGACATACTCGGCGAGCTGACGAGGCAGATAAATTCGCTCAATCGACAGGCCAAGAAGGCCGAGAGATTTCAGCGTGTGAGCGACGAGCTCAAGGTCCGCGAGCTCGCTCTTGCTGCTACGAAGCATCGCGTAATGAGCGCCGAGCTCTCCAAACTCTCCGATGAGAACGACAGGCTAAAGGAGATAGAGACGTCGTCGTCGGCCGAGCTCTCCGGCTACGAGGCGGAGCTGGAGGCGAAGCGCCTGAGCTTGGCCGGTGTTCAGGCGGAGCTCGACGGAGTCCAGCAGGATCTCTACAGGGCGCAGCACTCCATACAGCTCGCAGAGGCCGAGATAGCGCATAAGATGAATGAGCGCGCGTCGGTTTCAGAGCAGGCTGCGCAGTGCGCGAAGGATCTGGAGAGCCTTAAGGAGCGCCGCAGATCTCTCGAGGAGCAGATAGAGAACGCCAACGCCGCGCTCGCGCTCGCCGACCTCAAGCTGGCGGGTTCGTCGGACGTCGCAGGGGCGCTCGAGTCCGAGGTTGGTGAGCTGCGCCGACGCGTTGAGGGCATGAAGGAGCGCAGGGACGAGCTCAAGGGCCAAGCCATGGGCGACGACGCCGCTATAGCGAATGGAAACGCAACGATGGAGCACCTCGAGAGGCGGCACATAGACTTAACGGGTCGTATCGCGCGCGACCAGGCCGAGATAGACGCGATCGACGTCCGCCGCAAAGCGCTCTCCGAGGAGATATCGCGCCACGAGAGGGATCTCGACGGTTCGCACCAGCTCAAGCTCAAGCTTTCAGAGGAATCGGAATCCGCCCTCGCGGCGCTCGTCGCCCAGAGGTCGATGCTGGAGGAGGCGGAGTCGAAGCTCGCAGCCCTGCGCGAGGAGGTTTCCGGCAAACGACAGCGTCTGGCCTCCCTCAAGGATCTGCGGAAGAACCTCGAGGGCTACCGTGACGGGGTTCGCGCCGTCCTTTCGCGCGCCGACGAGCACGGCGAGAAGCTCGAAGGGGTTCTCGGCACAGTCAGTGAGTTCGTGGAGACCGAGGCGGAGTACGAGGCCGCCCTGGGGGCG
>DAONII010000053.1:0-7713 GCA_035405085.1 bacterium
AACGCCCGCGCCGAAGCCGTTCGCCGACGGGATTTTCTCCGCGGCGAAGCTCACCCCCTCGGCCGAATACAGGAGTGCCCCGTCATCCCATACGTTCACGCGCCCGCTGGATACGTCGAGCCGGCCGATCTCCATCCTCCCCTTGCCTGCATGAGGAAAGTCGGGGCCCTGCGCATGCGCGTTGCGGATCAGGATCGACAGGCGGCCCTCGTCTCCAGAGGGGTTCGTCGTAGGACCGGCTGGCTTCTCCTTCTCCTCCTCCTTCGCGGGCAGCGATCCCGGCATGCCCTTCGGAGCCTCGGCTGGGAGGGCGGGCAGGACCTTGATCTCGGGGGACTCACCCCGCGGCTCGAAAACGGGAGGCGCCCCTCGCGGCGCCGCATCCCCATCGGACGGAGGCAGGGCACCCGAACCCGAAATCTTGAGGACGGACGAAACGTTCGTGGCGCCGGCGAGGCTGCGGATATCGACCGTGACGCCGGAGGCCCCGAGGTCGGTTATCGCCCTGCCGCGCAAAAGGCCCAGGAACGAAAGGGACCCCCTCACCTTTTTCGCGTGAAGAAATGTCTGGCCCTGAAAAGGCGCGGAGGAGGAAGCGAGCTCCATGTCCGTTATCGTGTAGCCGGGATAGGGCAGGAGCTGAAAGCGGAATCTGCCCATCGAGACGCGCGCGTCGACATAGCGCGACAGTTCGGTCTCCACCCAGCTTCGGTAGGCAGATGTGGGAACGAGCAGCGGCACGACCGCGGCGAGTATCATTACGAGGGCGGCTGCCGCAAATATCGTTACCAAAAGCTTCGGGCTTACGCGAAACGCCGGCACCACCGACCGCCCCCGGCTGGGGCGCGCCTTCTTGGGCGGGGCCTTGGAACGTGCCTTGCGCAACTCTCCTCCTGAAGAGAATCAGGAGCTACCATAGCCTACCGGGGGAATCAATCGGATGATTGCGCTGCGGGTTTTTTGTGTTGCGGGCCTATGCCCTTCGAGCTAAGGGCATTGTGTCATGGGAATTTCAGAAGAGGACGACATAAAGGAGCTGTTCGACAAGGTCTCCGAGCACTTCGCGGAAGCCGACGAGGGCGCGCGCGGGATGTTCACGATGCTTGTCTCCACGGCGCTTCGCTACAGGGACGCGCTCCTGCACTCGACCGGCCACGCCCTCACCGTCGCCGAGACGCGCGAGGCTCTCGACGCGTTCATGGAGACGCTCAAGGCCCACGCCATACCCGCGAACATCGACAAGCGCGTGCACGACCTCGTCGTCCTCTGGCTCGAGGAGCTGCGCTCGAAGGTCCACAACTGATTTTTTCACCTGCAGCCGCCTGTCTTTTAGCCTCGTCCTGAGACTTCGTGAGACGTTGGCCGGCCTATGATGCCTGCCTGCCCTTCTGGAATCCGCGAGACTGTGGCCCAATGACGCCCCGCTGACGCTCCTTGCGGCACCCGGTATTGAACCTGGGGGATCCCATCCAGTGGGCAGCCCTGATCCGGAAGAAAGCTCGGCATTGGACGGATGTGCGCTCGCCGCAAGGGCATCCGCGGGGCATCATAGACCAGCCAACGTCTCGCGGATTCCAGAAGGGCAGGCAGAGGAACAGGCCGGCAGCTGGAAGAAGCCGCCCCGCCGACGGACGAAAAAAACTGGGCGCTTGCCCTGGCGGGTTCCTTCCGCTATTGGACATCCGCATGAACGGCTTCTTCATCACGTTCGAGGGCATAGAGGGCTGCGGAAAGACGACGCAGATACGCCTGCTCGCAAAGGGCCTCAAGGAGGGTGGGCGCGAGGTCGTTCTCACGCGCGAGCCGGGCGGCACCGAGATAGGCGAGCGAATCCGGGCAGTTCTTCTCGATGCCTCAAGCTGCGGAATGTCTCCGATAACCGAGCTCATGCTCTACGGCGCCGCCAGAAACCAGCACGTTCGCGAGGTGATACGCCCCGCGCTCGAACGGGGCGCGGTCGTGCTCTGCGACCGCTACGCAGACGCGACCACCGCATACCAGGGCGCCGCGCGCAGGATAGACGTCAAAACGATAGACGAAGTCCACCGCGTCGCTACCGAGGGGGTGTGGCCGCAGCTCACGCTCCTTTTGGACATGCCCGCCTCCGAGGGCCTCTCGCGCGCACGCGAGCGAAACCTCCACGAGGACATAGCTGGCCGCGAGGACCGCTTCGAGAGGGAGGAACTCGATTTCCACGAGCGCGTCCGTTCCGGCTACCTCGCAATAGCGAAGAGGGAGCCATCCCGCGTGGTGATCGTAGACGCAGGCCGCTCGATCGAGGATATGCAGGCGAAGATCGCATCGGTGGTCGAGAAGGCGCTTTCAAAAAAGTGAAGGCGTGCAAACCTGGTTTGATAAACATCCCGGGCCCGAATATTCGGGCTCAATCGGACTAAAAGAGGGTTCATAAACGACATGTGGTCATCCGTAATCGGCCATCGAAGGCAGATAGAGAGGCTGAAGGCGGCGCTTTTCTCGAAGCGCCTGCCCAACGCCTACATATTCGCCGGCCCGCGCGGCGTCGGCAAGCGCCTCGTCGCAGACGAACTCGCATTCTCGGCCGTCTGCACTTCGCCCCTTGCCGCAGGGGAAGGAGCGTGCAGGAGATGCCCGTCCTGCTGCAGGGCCGCATCCGGTTCGCACCCAGACCTGGCCGTGGTGATGGCCGAGGTAGAGCAGGAGCGCCTTCATGGTTCTGCGGTCGTGAGAAAGCAGAGGCAAAGGGCAGAAGAAGGGGACCCCGGCAAAAAGAAAAAACCACCCTCTGAAGAGATAAAGACCCTGCAGATACTCGATCTCCAGAAGCGCATGTACCTCCACCGCGAGGAGGCCCCCCTTAAGATTGCCATAATCGACGAGGCGGAGCGCATGAACGAGTACTCGCAGAACAGGCTCCTCAAGATCCTCGAGGAGCCGCCGGAGGCCACGCACTTCATACTCGTCACGAACATGCCGCACAGGATACTGCCCACCATACGTTCGCGCTCGGCAAGGATGGACTTCGGCCCCCTCTCCGACGATGAGATCTCCCTCTTCCTCTCGCGCGACGGAAGGATGACCCGCGAGGAGGGGGTGAGGATCGCGCGCCTTGCAGGCGGAAGCCTGGGCACGGCGCTAGCGATCGATCCCGACTTCGTATCGGAAACCCTGGGGCGCTTTTTGGCCCTCGCCGGAAAAAGCTCCGGCGCGGACATAATCTCGACGGCGGAGAGCTGGTCGCACGCCGAGCCGCACCGGATGAGGCTCATATTCGACCTGTTGGCGAGTTTCTACCTGGATTGCCTGCGCGTGGCCGCGACCGGCGAACTCTCGCGCACCATCCACCCGGAGGTCGCGAGGTTCCGAACGGACGGGCACAGGGCCGAGAAGGCGCTCGCAGAGATAGATTTCGCGCGGCGGACGCTGGACACGACCGCAAATAAACAGTTGATGTTTGAGGACCTTCTGTTTAGCCTCGCCTCATAAGCTTCGGGCCAGCAAGGTGTCGATCGCCTACTTTGCTGGCCTTGCTTGCCTTGCCGGCCTTGCTTGCGGGATATAGAGGAGCCATGGAAGAAGCTGAGCCACAAAAGGACGTCGCCGCGCCCGAACAGGCGAAAGAGCACGCGAACGAGAAGCTTTTCGCCGTGGGGGTGCAGTTTAGTTCGGCCGGCAGGATCTACGCCTTCGCCACTTCAGACGCTTCCGTAAGGCTCGGGGAATCGGTGGTCGTCGAACAGGAAGGGTCCACCCAGGTCGGCGTTGTCGTAAGGCCTCCCGACGAATCCGGGCCCAGGCCGCCCGAGAACGCAAAGAGGCTCCTTCACAGGGCCTCCCCGGAGGAACTTGAGGAGGACAACCGCCGCCGCGAAACCGCCCTGGCTCACTTCGCCGCCTGCCGCGAAAAGATCCGCGAGCGCGAGATGCCGATGAAGCTCGTAGAAGCCCACATGGAGGACGGCGGAAAGAAGGTCGTCTTCTCATTCTTCTCCGAGAGCCGCGTGGATTTCCGCCAGCTGGTACGCGACCTGGCCGCAGAGCTTCACATGAGGATAGAGATGCGCCAGGTCGGCGCGCGCGACGAAGCTAAGCACCGCGGCTGCATAGGCCCGTGCGGTCTTCCCACCTGCTGCTCCCTGCACCTGAGGCAGTTCCAGTCGATATCGATCTCGATGGCGAAGCACCAGGGGCTGGCCCCGAACCCGGCGAAGCTCACCGGGATGTGCGGAAAGCTCAAGTGCTGCCTCGCCTACGAACACGAAGTCTACAACGAATACCGCCAGGGGCTTCCGAAGATGGGCGCCTCCGTATCCTCCCCGAAGGGCCCGGGCAAGGTGGTCGGCCACAACGTGCTCAAGCGCGAATGCACGGTCCGCCTCTTCGGAGGCGGCGAGACCCGCTGCCCGTGCGAACAGTGCAAGGTGCTCACCCCCGCCGAACGCGAGGCCGCGCTCGACGCCGCGCGCAAGGAATATGAGGCGGGCGTCGAGAGGATGCGCCAGAGGCGGGAGAAGCGCGAGAGCCGCGGCGGCGGCCGCAGAAAGCGCGAAGAGAAGAAAAACGGCGCGCCAGAGGCGGAGGCCGAAACGAACGGCGCCGCGGAGAAAAAGGAATAGCGCTGCTGGATCTCTTACAGGGGTTTCGATGCCTTCCGGAAAATTCTACATCACCACCGCGATAGATTACGTAAACAGCCTGCCCCACATCGGCACCGCCTACGAGAAGATCGGAGCCGACGTCCTGGCCAGGTGGCGCCGGATGTGCGGCGACGAGGTCCACTTCCAGATGGGCAACGACGAGCACTCCGTGAACGTCCAGAAAGCCGCCGTCGCCAGGGGGATGACCCCGAAGGCCTACTGCGACGAGATGCGCTCTCGCTTCGAGCGGATCTGGAAGGGCCTCGACATCTCCTACGACGGCTTCATCCAGACCTCCGAGCCGCACCACGAGGCGGGCGTCAAGAAGTTCCTCCAGAGGATAATGGAGGGCGGGGATATCTTCAAGAAGCGCTACGAGGGGTGGTACTGCGAATCCTGTGAGGCTTTCCTGACAGAGAAGGACCTGGAGAACGGCCTCTGCCCGAACCACAAATCGAAACCGAAGTGGCTTTCCGAGGAGAACTACTTCTTCGCCTTATCGAAGTACCGCGACAGGCTGCTCGAACACATAGAGAAGAACCCCGAATTCATCCTCCCCGAGATCAGGCGAAACGAGATAACGAGCCTGCTGCGCGAGGGGCTGCAGGACATCTCCGTTTCGCGCTCCTCCTTCGACTGGGGGGTGGAAGTCCCCGGCGACCCGGATCACGTCGTCTACGTCTGGTTCGACGCGCTGATCAACTACATAACCGCAATCGGCTACGGCTGGGACGATTCCAGCTTCGCGAAATGGTGGCCGGCACAGATGCATGTGATCGGCAAGGACATAACGAGATTCCACTGCGTAATATGGCCGGCCATGCTCATGAGCGCCGGCATCGCGCTCCCGAAGACGATCTTCGGCCACGGCTTCGTCTACCTCAAGGGCGAGAAGATGAGCAAGACGCTCGGAAACGTGGTCACGCCGATGGACGTGGTCGACAGATTCGGGGCGGACCCGCTTCGCTACTACCTCATGCGCGAGGGGGGCTTCGGCCGTGACGCCGACTTCACCTGGGAGCACTTCATCGCGAGGTACAACGGCGATCTCGCAAACGGTATAGGCAACCTCGTCAGCCGAACCGTGGGGATGGCGAACCGATATCAGGAAGGCATCATCCGCCGCCCCTCCAAACCCGACTTTTCAACGAAGCTCGCGCAGGCCGCTTCGGCCCTACCCGGGCGCGTGGCCGCGGCGCTGAACCACGAAAGCGGCGAAATAGAGTTCCACAACGCGCTCGCCGCGGTCTGGGATGGCGTAGCCGAGGCGGACCGCCACATAAACGAAAACAAGCCCTGGGAGATGGCGAAGGCCGGCAAAACCGAAGAGATAAACGTCGTCCTTTGGGAGGTAGCCTGTGCCATCCGCATCCTGACTATAATGCTTCGCCCGTTCTTGCCCAAAACCGCCGGACGCATCTGGGAGACGATGGGCTTTTCCGTCCTGGGAAAAATCGAAGAACAGGGGATGGAGGATGCTAAGAAGCCCTGGGACGCGATATCAAAGGACATAAAGACATCCGCCGCCGAGGGGCTCTTCCCGAGGATCGAGGAGGAAAAACCGAAGGTGGACTCGGCGCAGAGGCCCCAAACCAAAGCGAAAAAAAAGGAGAAGGCCATGGAGAAACCGGCATCGGAAACCGCATCTGCAAAAGCGGATGCGAAGGCCTCGCCGTCGGAAATGATCGACATATCGGAGTTCGCTAAAATCGAGCTGCGTGTCGCCGAGGTCGTCTCGGCGGAGCGGGTGGAGGGGGCCGACAAGCTCCTCAAACTCGAAATCACCCTCGGAGACGAAACGCGCCAGATAGTCGCAGGCATAGCGGAGCACTACGCCCCCGAGGAACTCGTCGGAAAGAGGATAGTCGTGGTCGCCAACCTCAAGCCGGCGAAGCTTCGCGGCGTGGAATCCCAGGGGATGCTGCTCGCCGCCTCGGACGAGAACACCGTCTCCATCCTGACCCCTTTAAAAGAGGTCTCAGTAGGCTCCAGGGTAAAATAGGGGACAAAAAAACCGCTTGATTATAAAGGGTTAGGCAGCTAGACTTCCCTGCGGGTTACGGGTTCCACCGATTTTCTTTCCCCGCCTCCTCGCGGGCATGGAGATCGCACATATGAAAAACAAGACCATCGCGATATTTGCAGCCTCGGCCCTGTTCGCCGGCCCGGCCTATGCTTCGACCTACAACCTCACGACGACCGAGGTATCCGTTAAACAGCCCGGCGTATCGCTGACCGCGCCCGCACTGTACGAGGGGCTGGCCCGCACCGCTCCGCCGGACCTCTCCGAGTTCGCCTCCAGGAAGCCGAATCTCAGAAACGGCTCTCTTACCGATGAATTGAGGGATTCGAAGGAGGCCAGGCCAAAGGACGGAAAGCCGAACTAGAAAAGCTATAGCAGCAGATCCTCAAGGTCCGGTATCGCATCCGATACCGGGCCTTCTTCTTTGAGCGAGGCGCGGGCCTTCGGTTTCGCCGGCGCCGGCCTCGAGAAGCCATGGCGGTACATCGGCAGGTCGTCGGAGTTGGACTGCACCACGTCTATCTGGTGGTGGCTCTGACGCTCCCACTTTTTGAGCGCCTTCTCGAGAAGCGGCTGGTTCACTGACCACAAAAGCGCGTGTTCCCCCTCCACCTTCTGCTCCGAGAAGAGCTTATAGCCTATCGAGAAGGTCTGGAAACCGCTCTCGTCGGGCCCCCCCCAGATTATGAAGCTCGCCGGCTCCTGTATCTGGAGCCTTATCGGCTTGTCGGGGTCCCAGTCGGTGCGCAGGAAACCCACTATGTTGCAATTGAGCCTTATGCACCAGATAGGCTCCGAGAGCCCCTTCATGACGAGCATGAGCTCATCCAGGAAGGTCATCTGGTTCAGGTTCTCCTTGTTTATCTGGCGGGAGGCGTTGTAGGTCGTGATCTCCATGTTGTCCGGCACGACTACGCCGAAGAACGCCCTGAGAAAGTTGAATATCTGCTCGAAAAACCAGACGTTCGTCTCCTCGGCGTTCATCTTCGCGAAGTCGACCCTCGCGTCGAAGCCCCAGCTGCCCACGACCTGCCCGCGGGAGGCGGACTCGAAGAGAAAATCGTCGAGGCCGGT
>DAONII010000054.1:0-2340 GCA_035405085.1 bacterium
CACGAACAATTTCGGCGGGACATCGTCGGCCGCCGCGATGGTCGGCGGCGCGGTGACCCAGATCCAGAGCTACGCGCGCGCCAGCCTCGGCAACCGCCGGTTCATCATGCCCCTCAAGATGCGCGAAATAGTGACCTCGACCGGTGTCTCTCAGGTGGGCACCGGCTGCAACATAGGAAAACAGCCGCGCGTCGATCAGGCCTTGAACGCCGTCGATGCGTTCCTAGCCTCTGCGCGCTCCTCCTACCCTGAGCTCGACTCCGGGGATATGCTCACCGCCGCGCGCTATGTCACGATGCGCGCGATGGGCGTGGGCATCATCTGCAAAAAGTGGGACCCCTTCGGGAGCGACCCGATCTGTCCCGACTCCGAGATATTCCCCGAAGGCGAAGGGATAGCAAAAAAACTCGACTTCGACGCCGACGGCCGGGCCGACTTGGTCCAGTGGACGAACGGCTCCTGGAAGCTCGACCTCTCCTCCCGCGGCCCCGGCGGCGACAACTACGGCGAGTGGGATATCGAGATAGAGCATCCCCCCATCCCCGGCCGCTGGGTCTGGCCCTATGTCATCGACATGAACTCTGACGGCAGGACGGACTTCGTCATCTACGACAAGGAAAACGGAAAGTTTCACATCAGGTTCACCGACACGGCTCTTTTGCGAGACGGCACATGGGAAGGCTGGGACTGGGAGATAGACTACTCCGCGGAGTGGAAGGACGATCTAAAGCTCAACCCGCTGGCGTGCACGACCGGCACGGGCCCGAACTGCTCAAACTACAGCAGGCCGGCGCTGGGCGATTATAACAACGACGGTTGGAACGACATCGCCATCGCTTGTTCCGACGGCTTCTGGCGAATCGATCATGGTGGGCCGGACAGAGGTGAATTTGGATCCTTTGACAGCGAGGTTAGGTATCTGACAGAGGCGCAACTGGCTTCAGCGCCAGGGTGGGCGTACACATCGGCAACTGAAGTTTTCGAAACACGCTCAATGATGATCTATAAGTCTCCGACCGACGAAACTGCGGGAATTAATCTGCCCGAAGCGGGACGCATCTTCGTTCAGCACCCGCTTGATTTTACACACGAATACGACTGGGCCGATGGTTCTCCCCACGCATTTGGCGGAAACGATGACATCAATTTGTTTGGAAAATTCTGTTACACGTACCAGACGAGCACATCGGTCAAATCTGCCGACGGTCTGTGGCTAATGGGGAAGTTTTATCCGGGCTATCTTTCAGACTTCTCGTTTCTAGATGTATATCCCGCCGCTGGATGGGGCGGCACAGAGTGCATCCCGGCGGTGGCTGACTACAACGGCGACGGGCTGGACGACCGCGCCGTCATGTGCCCGAACGAGTGGCGCATCTCCTATTCTCAGGGTACAGACGGCTGTGATACCCCGGATGCCGATATCGTGAGCATCCCTCTGGGTTACGACGCGAAGAGCTTCACGCTGCCCGGAAGGTCGTATTCTGGCGGTGTGAGCTACGCTTGGGTAAAGCAGTTCATCGAGGACTATCAGGATCTGCACCCCGGCACCCCTCCGCCAATCCCGGTCGACATGCCTTCCGCTCATTGATGGCAAGGGCACCTCTTATCATTCCTATCAATTTGACAACGACGCCCCCGCACTGGTTGAAACTTACCCGCCTGGATTATCCGACTTAATCATAACTCGCTGTTTATAAACATTATTTAGCCATAAATTTCACCTGCAAATCTTGGCACATCTCTTGCTGTGTTCACTGACGAGGGCAATCATCGTCAGGGGGAACGCAATGAGAACGCTAATCACCACGATGGTCATAATGCTGATCATGGCACCCGCCATGCTGAACGCAGGTGAAACTTGCACCGTACCGCCAATCAAGATCAGCGACCTTATGGGCCCTGGTGCCAAAATAGACAAGATTAACGAGGCATTAAAAAATTATGTCTCGCACGAACCGCCGTTTCTGTCCTCGAACAACAGGTACGAGATATGCTTCGAAATGAACGAACCACTAAACATCAACGAAGAAACTCTACCTCAAATTCAGTTTAAGTCTGACGAGCACGATACATCTCCCGTTCTCATTAAAGGGCTCAAAGTTAAACTGTCTGAAGGAGTTGACCCCGGCCAGGCTAAATCGCTTCTCGCTGTAATCAAAGGCGGCTCGGCACCCGTCAAGCTTACCCAATCATCCTTCGAAGGAAATGCTACCGCATCTGGGAAATGCATTGATCTTCGCGGCGAAAATGTGGAGCTCGACAATGTCATGGTCAAAGGTTGCAGGGAGGGCATCCACATCGCCGCACCGAACGCGAATATAACTAACTCCGAAATCACCG
>DAONII010000054.1:2440-7592 GCA_035405085.1 bacterium
GAGGGCATCCACATCGCCGCACCGAACGCGAATATAACTAACTCCGAAATCACCGGCAACGGCATCGGCGTCAGGGTTGCTGACGGCGTCGCCGGGGCAAAGGTCCTTCGAAGCAGGGTCTACGCCAACACCGAAAACATCGTCACGCTCGAGGAGGCCTCGTCTCCGATCTTCTTCGATGGCGAAACAAGCGACACCCTTGACATCTTCCCGGTCGAAGTCGGCGCGGAAGCAGTCATAGACTATGCCGACCGGCCCGTGTACATAAACATTCCACTAAACGGCGGCGCCGCAAGCGAGGAGGATGTAACTGTCGAATTCTTCCTGACCACCGAAATTGAGGGCGACGCATACGAGCTCGTCAACAAGGACAGCATAGACATCGTGAAGCCGGCGAAAGAAATTGCAAACGAGCCGGCGCGCTACAGGATACCGGCGGAACACCTAAACAAGCCACTCGTCGCCATCTTCACCCACCCGGTGCTAGGCACGACCGGATTCTCGCAGCAGTTCAAGACGGCCGCGGGCGATGTGGTGACCTTCGTCTCCTCGCCGTTCGACATGCCGACCTCCGGCATGGACGGCGCAAGCGGCAGCGGCGAGGATGTCGAGGTCGGAAGCGGCGGCAGCGATGTAGTCGGCGGGACCGTGGGCGCGGCCGGAGCCAAGGGCTGCGGCGGCCAGCTCGCCCCCGGCGGCGCGGCGCGGACGGTCGATGTAGCGATGTCGCTGTGGTGGATAATCCTTGCCGGCGCCCTTCTCGGCAGCGCCCGCCTGGCCACCTCCCGCATCCGCCAAAACCACTAAACTATCAACCCGCGCCAGACACCTAATACGATTTTTTCGTATTAGGTGTCTGGCAAAGTGTTTGGTCAGCTGAACACTATTTCCTCACCCTTCGCGTCGACGGTGATCTTCTGCCCGTCCTTCACGCGCCCGGAGAGTATCGCCTCCGAGAGCGGGTCGGCCAGGTACTTCTGGATCGCGCGCTTAAGCGGGCGAGCCCCGTATACCGGATCCCATCCATGCTCTGCGAGGATCTTCTTCGCTCCGTCCGTAAGCGACAGGCCGATCTTTCGCGCAGCCAGCAGCCGGCAGAGCCTCTCTACCTGTATGTCGACGATCGACGCGATCTGCTCCTTACCCAGCGAATGGAATATCACGAGATCATCGATCCTGTTGATGAACTCCGGTCTGAACGCCTCCTTCATCGCAGCGAGAACCCTCTCCGTCATCTGCTCCTCGTCGCCGGCGACGTCCGAAATATACTGAGAGCCGATGTTCGAGGTCATTATGAGGACCGTGTTCGTGAAGTTCACCGTCCTCCCCTGCCCGTCGGTCAGCCGCCCGTCGTCGAGGATCTGCAGGAGAACGTTGAAGACATCCTGGTGCGCCTTCTCTATCTCGTCGAATAGGATAACCGCATACGGCCGCCGCCTCACCGCCTCCGTCAGATACCCGCCCTCCTCGTAGCCTACGTATCCAGGCGGCGCGCCGATGAGCCTGGCCACCGAGTGCTTCTCCATGAACTCGCTCATGTCGATGCGCACCATCGCGCGCTCGTCGTCGAAGAGAAACTCCGCCAGCGCCCGCGCCGTCTCCGTCTTGCCTACGCCCGTGGGCCCCATGAATATGAACGAGCCGATCGGGCGGTTCGGATCCTGCAGCCCGGCGCGCGAGCGGCGCACCGCCGCCGCCACCTTCGTGAGCGCCTCATCCTGGCCGACCACGCGCCTTCGCAGGCTGTCCTCGATGTGGAGGAGCTTGTCCATCTCCCCCTCCATCATCCGCGAGACCGGTATGCCGGTCCACTTCGAGACTATCTGCGCGATGTCGTCGGCGGAGACGTCCTCCGTCAGCATCTTCTTGTCCTTCTGAAGCTCCGAGAACGCGGCCTGCTTCGCCTCTATCTCCTTCTCGAGCCCCGGTATCGTTCCGAACTTCAGCTCCGCCGCGAGATTCAAGTTCGCATCGCGCTCGGCCTTCTCCTGGTCCATCTTGGCCTGCTCCAGCCTCTCCTTCGCCTCGCGTATCCCCTTTATCTCCTCGCGCTCCTTCATCCAGTGCGCCTTGAGCGCGCCGGACTTCTCCTTCAAGTCCCCTATCTCGCGCTCGAGGGCGGAGAGCCTCTCCTTGCTCGCCTTATCCGTCTCCTTCGCGAGAGCGGCGCACTCGATCTCGCGCCCCATTATGTCGCGCTCCACCTCGTCTATCTCGACCGGCATGGAGTCTACCTCTATGCGCAGCTTCGATGCCGCCTCGTCGATGAGGTCGATCGCCTTGTCCGGCAGAAAGCGGTCAGCGATGTAGCGGTCCGAGAGCGTAGCCGCGGCGATGATCGCGCTGTCCTGAATTCTCACTCCGTGGTGGATCTCGTACTTCTCCTTGAGGCCCCGCAAAATCGCGATCGTATCCTCCACCGTCGGCTGCCCGACGTAGACCTGCTGAAAACGCCGCCCTAGCGCCGCGTCCTTCTCCACGTGTTTGCGGAACTCGTTCAAGGTCGTCGCACCTATGCAGCGCAGCTCACCGCGCGCCAGCGCCGGCTTCAGCATATTCGAGGCGTCTATCGCCCCCTCCGCGCCGCCGGCCCCCACGAGCGTGTGCAGCTCGTCGATGAAGAGGATGATCTCGCCGCTCGCGGCCGATATCTCCTTCAGCACCGCCTTGAGCCTGTCCTCGAACTCGCCTCGGTACTTGGCACCCGCCACGAGCGAGGCGAGGTCGAGCGCCACGAGCTTCTTGTCCTTGAGCGTCTCCGGCACGTCGCCCGCGACTATCCTCTGCGCAAGGCCTTCGACTATCGCGGTCTTGCCCACACCCGGCTCTCCGATCAAAACCGGGTTGTTCTTCGTGCGGCGTGAGAGGACGTGTATGACCCGCCTTATCTCGTCGTCGCGCCCGATCACAGGGTCCAGCTTCCCGGCGCGCGCTGCCTCGGTGAGGTCGCGCCCGTATTTCTTGAGCGCCTGATATTTACCCTCCGGATCCTGGTCAATCACCCGGTGCGGCCCGCGTATGTCCATAAGCACAGCGAGGACGACCTTCTTCGACACGCCGGAGGCCCTGAGCAGCTCGCCGGCCTTCGAACCCTTCTCGTCGGCAATCGCGATGAGGATGTGCTCCGACGACACGAATTCGTCCTTGAGCGCCTCGGCCTCCTTGAATGCCTTGTCAAAGACCATCTTGAGCGAGTTCGATATATACACCTGGCCGCCGGTTCCGCCGCCGGTCACCTGAGGCAGAACCTTTATGGCCGCCATCAGCTCCGACTCCAGTTTTCCTGTATCCACACCTATCTTTCGCAGCACCGAACCTGCCACGCCCCCCTCCTGTGCTATCATCTCGTGCAGCAGGTGCTCGGGGGTTATCTCCTGCTGGTTGAATTTTCCCGCTAATTTCTGCGCGGAATCGAAGGCCTCCTGGGCCTTTACGGTCAGCCTGTCGAAACGCATAGTCGTATCCTCCCGGATGCAATCTTAGAAGATATGGTGCCGGCACCCCCTGTTTTCAAGGGAACGGCCTGAATTCGTGCCTATGAATTCATAACAAGGCCTGTAAAAGCCTATACAGGAAAGGCAAAAAGGTGTCAGGCTAAAACAGGAAAGATCCCATTAAAGCCATTCGCCTCCGTTGACAATGCCCCAAGCCGCCATTAGAACAGCTCGCATATGAAGAACAGCCGCCTGTTTTCCTTCCTCTCCTCCCTCATCCTTGCCGCATCCATTTTTCTGCTGTCAGCGGATGCCTTTGCAAAGCTCAGAATGGGCTTCGTAGGCGGCCGAAACCCGGCCGACTGCGCAAGGCAGTGGGCGCCGTTCATCGACTACCTGTCGAAGGAGATCGGCGAGCCGGTAGAGATGGTGATCAGGGAGGACTACGAAGGGCTCGTCGAGGCGCTGCGGGACGGGGAGATAGACCTCTTCGAGGGGGGGGCGTTCTCCCACGTGGCCGCTATGGAGACCGGCCTGGCCGACATCCTCACCGGAGAGATCCGCGACGGAAAAAACACCTACACGAGCGTCTTCATCGTGCGCAAGGACGACGAGGCCAAGACCCTGGGCGACCTCAAGAGTCGGCGGCTGGCGCTTACCGACGAGTACTCCACATCGGGATACCTTATCCCGCGGGTAATCCTGGCCCGCGGCGGCGTGAAAAACCCGTCGTCATTCTTCAAGGACGTCGTCTTGACCGGCTCGCACGACCGCTCCATAGAGGCGGTGCTCGAGGGGTCGGTAGACGCCGCCGCCGTGGGCGACTTCTTCGTCAAGCTTTTGCCTCCCGGCAAAAGCCGCGCGCTGCGCGTGATAGCCTCCTCGGAGGCGGTTCCGGTTGGGCCGATAACGATGAGAAAGGATTTGCGCCCTGATTTGCTCGCCCGGATACGCGCCGCGCTCGAAGAATATCACTCGAAACTCCACGAGGAACTGCGGCGCGTAACCGAGGTCGAAAGGTTCACGCACCAGCCGGAGAGCGACTTCGATCTCGTCCGCGAATACTACCGCGAGTCGAAGGCGCTGCCGAAGCTGGCGTATGCATCGCCGTACTACCGCGTCAGCGCCGTGCTCGTCGACCGAATCGCGGAGGCAAAGCGAAGCGCGCTGCGCGGGATCCTCGTCTCGTACCTCCTGCTCTTCCTGGTGCTCGGCGCGGCCTGGTTCAAACTGCGCGGACGGATATCGACCTCCATCGGCGTCACCACGGCCTCTGTCGTGGCTATCATCTCCGCCATATTCAGCCTGCTCCACGGCTCGGCGCTCTTCTCCTCGATGGACGCCCTCGGCGCAAGGCGCCAGGGGGAGCTGCAGAACATGAGCTTGCGCTCTGTCGCGGTCGCCAGGGAACCCTCGGCAGGGGTTTTGGGGGACATAATCCGCACCGCGATGGACGACGGCTCCGTCACATGGGCGCGCTTTCTTAGAAACGGCGTCATAATCGCCTCCAACGACCCGGCCGAGGTAGGGGACAGGGTAGTGGACAGGGTCCGGTCGGGGAGCTTCGAACCCGCTGGCCGTGACGTCGTAGCCGTCCTGGACCCTATCTTCAAGAGCGGGAGGCGCTTCGCCACGCTTCAGGTGGGGATACCCTTCGCACCGGTCAATGCGGCGGTGATACGTGCAATCGCGATCAACGCGGCGGCGATGCTCGCCAC
>DAONII010000055.1:0-7589 GCA_035405085.1 bacterium
AAGGTTCGGCATGATCGACGTGGCGGCCACGCAGCTTTTGCCCCGCGCGCTGCACGGCTTCAAAGAGGCCTTCCCGCAGGTCGAGGTCGAGGCGGTGGTCAAGACGAGCGGCGATCTCATAGAGATGGTGGAGGGCTTCGAGCTCGATTTTGCAGTCGTCGTTACGAACAACGTCCCCGAAACGATTCAGTCTTTCGACATATACGAGGACTCGATCGTCGCCGTAGTGCGTAAGGGTTCCACGCTCGAGAGGAAGGGCCTCTCGGTGGCGGACCTCAAGGGTGAGCCGCTCATACTCTATCCGACGTCGGCACATTCGCGAATATTGATAGACGAGGTCCTTCGCAGCAACGGCGTGGTTCCCACGGTCGGGATGGAGATGCATTATCCGGCTGCCATAATATCGCTCGTCGAGCAGGGGATGGGGGTCGGGCTCGTCTCCGAACTTTCCACGAGGGAGGTTCGGACGCGAAAGGTATCGTTCGTCGCCGTCGACGAGCTGAACGGAGTCCGCAGGATAGGCGTCTCACTTCAAAGGGGGCGCAGGCCCTCACCGCAGGCGAGGGCCCTCATGGAGACGATAAAGAAGGCCAGGGTGGGACTGCATGGGGCGCTGCGATTGCTTTAAAAAAAATGAGCAACTTTTTTAATGGGGGCGCGATAAAGTGTCTGAAAGCGTTGGATGAAGGGTGTTGAGGATGCGGTTGTCGGGCACCGGCCAAAGGGAGCGGAAAACCTATGATTCTCAAGTGGATACAATCTTCAGGGGCGGGCGCGGAGGCCATGGCGGCAAAGGCCAAGGACGACGAGGAGAGGAAAAGCCGAAAGGATTCGGGGCTTGTGGACCTTGCCCACGAGGCCCTGGTGCGCCGGGCGGCGAAGGACAAAAACGCGCTGGACGGGCTCGTCCGCATGGGTGTCCCCGCCGTGAAGCGTGAGATGTTAAAGGGCAAGGTGCGCGGCAAGGTCTGGGACGTCGTCGGTTCAGGCTCTCTGCCCGCCGATTCGGAGATGGTCGAGGAGATTACGGAGCGGATAACGGACGCGGCCGAGTCGGACCCCTTCTACAAGAGGATATTCAGCGCCGACGGGCTGTAGAGAGGCGTACGTCAGTTTTTTCCTAATGCCCCTCGGGATCTCCCGCGGGGCTTTTTACTGCGCGCGTCCACCTTCGGCTGTTCCACATGTGGTTTCGCCACATCACGAAGTTGAGTGCGGAGATGACCCACACATCGTAGAGTCCCAATGCGATCTTCAGAAGAATGGATCTGAGCTTTCTCATCAAAAGGTCCTTGCGCCCCGGGGCTATTCTATAAGCTCGAGCAGCGTGTGGGAGATCTGCTGCCCCAGCCGGCGCGCGTGCGCGGTCAGCTTCCTCAGCTCCGCATTCGTGAGCGGCTCTATCGTGCCCATGGAGCTCACCAGGTATGCGACGTGCGCCACGTGCTCGAGGTGCTCCAGGCGGTTGAACGCGTCCTTCAGGTCATTGCCGAGGACGAGCACCCCGTGGCGGGCCAGAAGGAACGCGTTGTGTCTTGGCAGAAGCGGCTCAAGCGATTCCCCCATCTCCTCGGTGCCGGGAGTCGCGTAGGGCACGAGCGGAACCGGACCGATGTACACCGCGAGTTCCGGCAAAAGCATCTCGGTTAGGGATATCTCGGCGAGCGAGCAGGCCAGGCAGTAGTGCGGGTGGGCGTGGATGGCCGCGCCGATGTCCGGCCGCGCCCTGTAGACCGCCTGGTGCATGGCGGTCTCCGACGAGGGGTGAAGCCCGTCGTTCAGAGGGAGGCCGTCGGGTCTGCACCTTATTATCATGCCCGGCTCGACCGCGTCCTTTCGAGTAGAGGCGGGGGTGATTAGAAAGCCGTCCTTGTCTCTGACCGATACGTTTCCCGAAGTCGCGACGAGGTAGCGGTGTTCGTATAGCCTGTGGCAGACGTCGGCGATCGCCTTTCTGTCATCTTTTTCCCACATTTTAGCGTCGCCCGCCATCCCCACGCTCCTCCGACTCACCAATCACCAATCACTAATCACCGATCACAATCCGTTCATACCTCTTCTATCAGCCTCTCCTCTTCCCATACCTTCTTTCTGTCGTGCGCTCCTAGGAACAAAAGGCCCAGAGCAATCCAGAATGCTGCGCGGAGGCGCTTGGCTATCTGTATCGTGATGCCGATAGCCGGATCGAGGTTCATCAGATAGAGGACGCCGCTGTAGGCACCCTCCATGACACCGAATGCGCCGGGTATGAAAGCGAACACGACGTTTATCATGGGCGCCAGGGCGGTGAGCATGAGCGCGGCGAAGAAGGTGAATTCGTCGGATACCGCACGTCCGACTGCGTACACCTCGAGCACGCCCAGGAAACGCCCGCCCACGTGGCAGAGAAGGGCGATGATGAAGCCGCGGTGGTTCGCCCTGTAGAATTCTGTTATGTGGCCGTCGAGCTGGCGGAAGCGCCCTATCGTCTTGTCCGAGAATTCGCGCTTTATGCCGAGCCGCCTGCACGCGTCGAGCATCAGGCTGAAGAAGCCCCGCCGCTGGTGGATGAGGACGAAAGCGATGAACCCGATGCAGACTATCACCGCTATGGGGACCCCGTACTTCAGGTTGGCCGGAAGCCTGTCGAACGTCATGAAGGCTACGATCACGCCCATGAGAACGACCGTTATGATCGCCGTCGATGCCAGCGTCCGGTCGACGACCACCGAAGCGGCTCCCTCCGAGAGGGGAAAGTTCTTGCGCAGCAGGTATATGCGCATCGGGTCGCCGCCGATGAAGTTCGCAGGCGTCAGCGTGTTCACGGCCTCGCCCGTTATCTTTATCCTGAAGAGGTCCCAGAAACCTATCCCGTCGCTCAGGCGGTTTAAGAACTGCATCCAGCCGGTGGTGTAGAGCGCGTACCAGCAGAAACTCAGTAGCATTATCGGGACGAAGCGCCATCCGACCTGCGCCATGTTGTCCAGTATCGTCTGAACGCCTATCTTTCGGATGAGCGCTACGAGCAGCACTATGCCGATGCCTATGAATACGTAGCGGAGTTTTTTTACGATCCTTTTTGTCATGTCAGATAACCCGGGTTCGTTGAAAGAGTTTCTTCGGCAGCTGCCAGATCCTCCGGCGTGTCGACTTCAAGCCATCTTATTCCCGACGAGTCGCATATGTCCACCGCGCCGCCCCGCGCAGCCATGAGGCCTATCACGCGCTCCACGGAGGCGGAGTTTCCCTCCTCGCGGCGCACCGTGGCCGCCGCCTCCCGGTAAGCGGGGAGCTTCGCCGCCGCAACCCGAGTCATGCCTATGTACCCGCCGTCGAATTCGGATAGCGTCTTGCTTATCAGCTCGAGCCGTCCGTTTTCGCAGAGCTTAACCTTCATGTCGTCAGGACCGAGCCTGCGGTCGAAATCGCAGACGGCGACCAGATCACCGTCTGCAGCGACTACCCGCTCGATGAGCCCGGCCGGATAGATGTGGTCGACGTTCACCACGAGCATATCTCCCTTTAACGAGGGCAGGGCCGCTTCAATCGAGCGGATGCTGCCGTCGTTGAAGTGCGGGTTTCTGACCGTGCCGACGCCGGGGATGTTCGACGCTATGAAATCTTCGAGCATCGGCGCCATGTATCCGGTTACGACCGTCCTCTCCGTTATCGAAGGGTGGTCTAGAAAATCCATCACGCGCAGGATCAGCTCGCGTCCGGCAACCTTCACCAGCGCCTTGGGCTTGTCGGCGGTCAGCCCTCCAAGCCTGTTTCCCAGCCCTGCCGCGAGTATCACCGCATGCATGGTATGATCCCCTTCAGCTCAGAGAGGGCTGAGATGACCCTCGCGTTCGGGAACTTCTCGAGAAATTGAGTGCGCGTGAATATCCCCGTCTTACCTATGAACGCCACCCCGTGGCCGTCCGCGCGCTCGCCATCCTTCAGGGAGTCTCCGACAAACGTTATCTCGGCGGGGGTCACGCCGAATTCCCTTTCGATATGAACGAAGTGGTCTCTCCCCTTTGCGAATCCGTCGCGGAAGCCGCAGACCATGTCGAATTCGATGCCGGTCTGACCTACGAAGCGGTCCACGAGATCCTGAAAGTTGTTGGACGATACCGCAGCCTTTATTCCGCGGCTTCGCAGCTCCGAGACCGTATCGGGTGCGTCTTCGAAGATCGGTTCGTCGAAGTAGCCCAAAAGCTTCTCCGCCTCGAATTCGCCGGCGGTGGCTGCGTTGGCGCTGTTGCCGGGGAAGAGGACCTCGAGCTGCTGAAAGAACGGTATCCCGGAGGTCTCCAAGTAAAGCCTCCTCGCGTCGGATGATTTCACAGGAAGCCGCCGCGGCATGACCCTGGCGGCGATATCCGCGAAGGCCTCCATCGAATTGACTATGGTGCCGTCGAAATCGAAAACGACGACCCTGGTCTTCGGTGTTTCGGTTTCTGCGATCATGCGGTCTGCCCCTCTGATTTGATTCCGACTTCACCGCCGCATCGGCCGTGTTCCTTGCGCCTGGCAGAGCGTCTTTCCCTGAGCTCTTTGAAGTTCAGGTAGGTGAGTATGGCGGCGGATACAGCCGTTCCGAAAGCGGCGATGAAGAGCCACCAGTAGAGCACGCCTGCCAGCGCGAAGAGAAGAAACGCGAACGAGAAGACGTCCTTCTTGAGCGTGTATTTGCCGTATTTTATGAACGCGGTGAGCCAGCGCGGCTGTCCGGAAAGCTTCTGCAGGTATTCCTTGTCATAGGTGACTAGGGACGCGGACTGTGTGTTGCGCTTTAAATACCGGATCATCCAGAATAGGGTGATCGCGGTCGAGAATATCATGACCGCGCCTACCGAGAAGGCGACCGGGGAGTGGGTGCTGCGCCAGTAGCCTGCGATGAGGCCGGTCATGAACGACCCGAGGGAGAGGTTGTCAGAAAGCGAATCTATGTACTGTCCGAACTTGCTCGCTCGGAAGGTGAGTTTGGCAACCTCGCCGTCGCATCCGTCGACTATGGAGGCGATCTGGAAGAGGACGGCGCCCAGCAGTATGACGTCGTAGCGGTGGCCGTCCGCCGCGAAGACCCCCGAGAAGACGCCTATGACGATGTTGAAGGCCGTTATCCCGTTCGGGCTGACCCACAGCTTTGAAAGCAGCACGCTCACCGGCAGGGATATCCGCTTGTTTATGTACTTGGCGACGGGCCCACCCGTTGAGTGCCTGATGGCCTCGGTGAGGAACTTCTCCGCGACGGCGCGATCGCGACGCCTCTTGACGAGGAATGTGTTTACGTCGGCCGGCTTCTGGGCGACGCGCTGTCTGCCGGCCTCCAGCATCTGTCTAAGGCAGCTCTCGATGGAGCGAGCTTTGAGCTCCGTGAATGATGTGAGCGATTCCCACGCCGCCCTGGGGATCTCCATGACCGGCAGCGGGTGAACCCCCTCCCTGCATACTACGGTCTCGTCCGAAGAGGCACCCGAGTTGCAGAGCGTCTCCACGAGTTCCTTGTCGAAAAGGAGGTTGGCGTTGATCACCAGGGAGCGCTTTGCCATCGCAGCCGCCACCTGTTTGACGACTTCGGGGCTGACCCGATAGGGCTCGTCGTATGTCACGATCTTTATTTCAGGCAGGCGCTGCTCTTCATAGCGGGATAGCGCGGTCAGTATCTTCTCGCTCTGGCTCTCGGCTATTATGAGAGTCAGACAATCGAGCCCGGCCTGGGAAAGGGTCATGATGCCGCGCACTATTATCGGGACGCCGGCCACCTTGTCGGTGGCCATCATCATGGCTTCGGGCGTGTCCGATGGGACGTATAATGTCGCTTGGCTTTTATTCATCCGGGGATGTTCTGTTTTGAACTGCAAAAGGCACGGTGAATAATGGCGGAAGGGCCTTTGGCACTAAAAAACCGACCGCAGCCGCCGTCAAAGTCGCGTGTAACTAGCAGAAATCATTGAAACCTGTAAAGAAAATTCCTTTCCACAACCGGATGTTGACCAATCTTCGGCGCTGTGGTAGCGCCGCCGCTCGTTCGGGCGAGTTTGCGACCTTTAGGTGTTAAAATAAATAATATCAATAGCTTAGAAAACACCCACATGATCGAACCTATAGACCACCGATCTCCGAACCCGCTTCGCGGCTTCCTCTATTTCCTGCGATGCAAGATGCGCAGGATGCCTGTCCTGCTCAACATAGAGTTCACGAAGCACTGCAATGCGCGCTGTACGTTTTGCAGCTGTTGGCAGCTCGAATCGAAAAACGAGCTCTCCGATTATTCGCCGATAGTCAGGAAGTTCCGTCCCGTAGTGGTCTCCGTTTCAGGGGGCGAGCCGCTTTTGAGAAAGGACTGCCCGGAGCTTTTGCGGGGCATAAGGCCCTGGTGCCATTACCTCGCCTTGATAACGAACGGCGTACTTTTGAACGCGGACTCGGCCCGCAGGATCGTCGATGCCGGGGTGGACCAGATCTGCGTATCGCTCGACTATCTGGGCGAGAAACACGACGAAGCCAGGCGCGTGAAAGGGCTCTATTCGCATATCGCCGAGACCGTGCCGGCCCTCGCGAAGGCGGGTTATCGCATAGCGCTGAATACGGTGATCATGGAATCGAATCTCGACGAGATCCTGCCCATCGCCTACAGGGCGAAGGAGTGGGGGGCGACGGTCTCGTTCTCGGCCTACTGCTCGCTCAAGCGCGACGACGACGACGAGATGATACGAAACGCAAGGTATACGCAGCTCGTCGGCATAGTGGACGAGATACGCAAACTCAAGAAGACCATGGGGCACATAAAGAACTCCGATTATTATCTCAAGAAACTGCCGGGCTATTTCCGGGACGGTTCCGTGCCCAACTGCAAGGCGGGTTACAGGTGGCTGCAGGTAACCCCGGACGGCTTTCTGCAGCAGTGCTCCGAGCTTCCGAGGATCTGCAGCTACGAGAAATTTTCGCGGAAGATGCTCAGAAAACCTACATGCACCAAGTGCTGGTATACATGCCGCGGGGAGGCGCAGGCTTCGCCATTGCGGCCTCAGCGGCTTTTGGAGCTCATCCGTTCCTAGCCCGGATTTGTTTTTCCTTGCATGGCCCCTTATGAGGCGTTATATACGCCCGAAATCTATATGGCCAACATACCGTACCAACGGTTGAAAGGAGGGGAGAGAGAATGAAAAAGTTTATCACGATAGTCGTAGCGCTTGGTGTATGCGGTTTCGTGTGGGCCGGCTGCCAGAAGAAGGCCGTCGAGCCGACGCCGGAGGCCCCGACGCCGGAAGTTGCTCAGCCGGTAGAGCCGCCGCCGCCACCGCCGCCGCCGCCCGCGCCCGAGCCGACGCCGGCTCCGGAAGGCGAGGAGAAGGCCGAGTAAAGAGTTCGAGAAGAACAAAAAAATCGCGGTTGCTCACGGGCAGCCGCGTTTTTTTGTGTGCCCGCGGATGGTTAGAGCAGCTGATTCGTAGTCCAAACCCGGCCGCTCGGTTTCGCATCCCGCTGCAAAAGGAAACAGCCTCCGAATGCGGGAGGCTGTTTTCTCTTGAGCCGAGGATCGGAATCCCCCCTTCGTGAACGCTGCGCCTCAAAAAGCAAGTTCTCAACGGCGCAGCACTCCGGGGGATCCGCCGCTG
>DAONII010000056.1:0-7535 GCA_035405085.1 bacterium
GAAACTTCGACGGCCACGCCATTGGAGGCCTGTCGGTCGGCGAGCCCGTTCCGCTCATGTATGAGATAGCCGGCGCATGCACCGAAATCCTGCCCGAAGACAGCCCCCGCTATCTAATGGGGGTCGGAACGCCCGAAGACCTGGTTGAATGCATCGACCTGGGTGTGGACATGTTCGACTGTGTAATGCCCACCCGCCACGCCAGAAACGGCTCGCTCTTCACGTGGCGCGGCGACATAAACATAGAAAACGCGAGGTTCGCCGAGGACAAAGAACCGGTGGATAAGGACTGCAGCTGTTATACCTGCCGAAACTACAGCAGGGCCTACCTGCGCCACCTCTTCCTCTCTAGGGAGATTTTGGCCGCCAGGCTCGCCACACTTCACAATTTACAACTGTATTTCGATCTGATAGAGCGCTGCATCCTGGCGCTTGAAAAGGATAGATACCCGGAATTCAAGAGGAATTTCCTCCAAATGAGAAAGGAGTCAGCATGATGCTCACCTTAGGTACGGCCGCCGTGCTAGCCATGGCGGCACCCCAGAACGGAGCCGCCGGACAACAGCAGGGCAGCTGGTTTTCGACTCTCATCCCGCTCGTCGTCATCTTCGCGATCTTCTACTTCCTGATGATCAGGCCTCAGCAGAAGCAGCAGAAGAAGCACCGCGAGATGCTAGGCGCCCTTAAGCGCGGCGACAAGGTCGTGACGCGCGGCGGGGTAATCGGCACCATACATGGGATAACCGACAACGTGATCACCCTCGAGGTGGCCGAAAACGTCCGCATGAAATTCAGCCGCGATGCGGTGGCCGGAGTCCAGGAAAGCCAGGCCGAGAACAACTCATAAAGACCTGAGGTGGATCAGCCATGATGCCAAAAGCGTGGAAGTGGAAGCTCTCCCTTTTCGTGGGGCTCGTCCTTGTCTCCGTCTATCTTCTCGTACCGACATTCTTCGGCTTCGGCGCCGTCCGCGAACAGGCCGAAACCGAGGGCAGGCCGCTGCCGTGGTATTACAGCGTATTCCCGAACAAGGGAATAAACCTCGGACTCGATCTCAGGGGGGGCATCTATCTGGAATTCGAGGTCGAGACCGACAAGGCGATCACCAACAGGGTCGATGCGATAATCGACGACGTCAGCCGCGTCCTCAAGAGGGCGGATATCCCGTTCTCCTCGGTCCGGCAGAACGTCCAGAGCCACACGATAGTGATATCGGGCCTTCCACCCGACTCGGTGTCGAAGGCGGCGGCGAAGATATCCGACGCCTACAAGGGGGTGCTCGTCAAGACGGCCGCGCCTGCGGACCCTTCCACCACGCTGGCCTTCGGCCTCGACGACCAATACGCCTCGTACCTGCACGACCAGATATCGAAGCAGGCGCTCGAGAAGGTAAGGAACAGGATCGACCGCTACGGCGTCGCCGAGCCCAGCATACAGCGACTCGGCTCGAACAGGATAGCCGTGGAGCTGCCCGGAATGAAGGACCCTGACCGCGCGATAGGCATAATAAAGAAGGCCGGCCAGCTCGAATTCAAGATCGTCGACGACACGATCCCCGAGGCGAAGCTCCGTGAAATGGTGGCCGAGGCCAGGAAGGCGGAAAACCTCCCGGACGACTACACGATGAAGACCGTGGAGAAACTCAACGACGCCCTCCGACCGCAGCTGCCGCCCGAGACCGAGATAGCCTTCGAGACCCAGATCGATCCGGTGACCAAGAAGCTGTCGGGCGGAATGCCGTACCTGCTGCACCGAAAGGCCGAGGTGACCGGCGAGATGCTTAAAAACGCCCAGGTCAACGTACAGGACAACGAGCCCTACGTCAGCCTCTCCTTCGACGCCCAGGGCTCGCAGCTCTTCGGCGAAACGACCACCAAGAACACGGGCAGGCGCATGGCCATCCTCCTCGACGGCACCGTCACGAAGGCTCCGGTCATCCGCGAACCGATCCTCGGCGGCCAGGCGCAGATAACGCTCGGCTACGGCAACTACGCGGATCTTCTGAAGGAAGCAGAGGACTTGACGCTGGTTCTGCAGGAGGGGGCGCTGCCCGCCCAGCTCACCGAGGCGACGAAGACGATAGTCGGCCCGAGCCTGGGCGCCGACTCCATAAGGCAAGGCTTCTTCGCGACGCTCGTCGGATCCATCCTCGTGATGATCTTCATGATCGTATACTACAGGAAAGCGGGCGTGATAGCCGACCTCGCTCTCGCCTTCAACCTGCTCTTCATAATGTCCGCGCTGGCGCTATTTCAAGCCACTCTGACGCTGCCGGGAATCGCGGGCATAGCGCTCACGCTCGGAATTGCGGTCGATGCTAACGTGCTCATAAACGAACGCATGCGCGAGGAGATACGCGCGGGCAAAACCCCCAAGGCTGCCATCGACGCGGGCTACGCGAATGCGATGAGGGCGATCATCGACTCGAACCTCACCTCGCTGATCGCCGGAATAGTCCTATACCAGTTCGGGACAGGCCCGATAAAGGGCTTCGCCGTAACGCTGATCATCGGCCTCTCGATCAGCATGTACACCGCATGCGTGTGCACCCGCATGTACTACGACTGGTCGCTTATAAAGCGGAAGATCGTCAAGATCAGCGTATAGAAAGGACGCCTGAAGCTGAGTCCGCCACGCAGGGCACCGGACAGGGAGTGACATGAAGATCAAAAACAAGATACCTTTCATAAAGTACCGCTTCGTTTTAATCGGCGTCTCCATCTTAGTCTTCCTGGCCGCCATCGCCGCCATATCAATAAAGGGCCTTAACTACGGAATCGACTTCAAGGGAGGGGCGAAGCTCGCATACAAGTTCGACCGCCCGGTAACCGAGGGCGAGGTCCGCGACGCCATACAGGGCTCGGTAGAGGGAACCCCCAACGTGGTGCGCTTCGGGGAGACCAGCGAAAACCGGATGAGCATCAAGGTCTCGCTCCCCGAGGAACATGCCCGGATAGGCGAGCAGGTCACCGCGGCCCTCGAGGAGAGATTCGGTCCGGGCGCGGCGATGCTAGAGAAGGAGGAGACCGTCGGCCCGCGTGTCGGCAAGGAGCTAAGGCGCAAGGCCATACTGGCGACGATCTTCTCCTGGCTCCTGATGATGATCTACATCGCGTATCGCTTCGAGTTCGTCTACGCGCCGGGCGCCTTCATATCGATAATTCACGACACTGTAATAACGGTCGGAATATTCGCGATCCTCCAGAAGGAGGTGGACCTCACCATACTCGCGGCTCTGCTCACCCTCATCGGCTACTCTATAAACGACACGATAGTCGTCTTTGACCGAATAAGGGAGAACCGCCACAGGATAACTCCGTCCACCATATGGGACGTGGTCAACGACGCCATCAACTCCACGATATCGAGGACGCTCATCACGTCGCTGACGATCTTCCTCATAGTCCTCGTGCTCTTTTTCAAGGGCGGAGGAACGCTGCATGACTTCGCGTTCGCGATGATCATCGGCGTCATCATAGGCACCTACTCCTCCATCTTCGTCGCTTCGCCTATCTACATAGGCACCTACCGATACTGGCCGAGGATGAAGAAGCTGTGGTCCAAATAAGGGCCCCGATACCGCCCTCTTTGGGGTTTTTACCGTCGAGGCAGGGCTAGACCCGCTTCGCTTTTGAGCCATGTCGAAAAACTGGACGGTCACCGAGGCGGACTCCGCAGCGGCCAAGAGGCTGGCTGCCGAAGCGGGGCTCCACCCTGTCGTGGCACGCCTCCTCACCTCGCGCGGAATCCTCGAAGCGAACGAGGCCGCGAAGTTTTTGAGCCCGAAGCTTACCGATATACCCGACCCTTTTTCCCTCCCGGACATGGAGAATGCCGTGAAAAGGATACTCCGGTCCTTTGAAGCATCGGAACCCGTAGCCGTCTTCGGCGACTACGACGCCGACGGGGTGACAGCCACTGCCGTGCTCGGAAGATTTTTCGCAGAAGCCGGCTTTAGAGCAACGTGCTCGCTGCCATCACGATTCGGCGAGGGCTACGGCCTGACCCGTGCCGCTGTGGAGGATTTGAAAAACGGCGGGGCAGGTCTCATAGTGACGGTCGACAACGGCACCCGCTCATTCGATGCTATTTCACACGCAAAAAGCCTCGGCATCGACGTAGTGGTCACCGACCACCACGACACCGGCGGCTCCCTCCCTAACGCAGCCGCCGTCGTCAACCCCAAGCGCGAAGGCGCCCCTCCCGAGCTCGGCCACCTCTGCGGAGCAGGCGTCGCGTTCATGCTGGCCATGGCGCTGCGCAGGAGGATGAGGGAGAAGGGGCTTCTGCCCTCGCCCGAGCCGAACCTGCGCCGCCATCTCGACCTCGTGGCGATAGGCGCGATAGCCGATTCAGTGGACCTCGTGGGTGCGAACCGCATATTCGCGAAGCACGGGCTGGCCGAGATAGCCCGCTCGACTAAACCTGGAGTGCGGGCCCTGATGGAGGTTGCCGGTTCCAGGCCGGACCGGATGACCACAGGCTCGGTGGCCTTCCAGCTCGCGCCCAGGATAAACGCCGCGGGAAGGCTCGCCGATGCGGAGCGGGCCCTGAAGCTCATGATGACGGACGACGCATCGGAGTCGGACGTCATCGCCAAAGAGCTGGACGCGGCAAACAGGGAGCGGCAGGCCGTGGAGGAGCGCATAGTGGCCGAGGCGATGCAGATGCTCGAAAAGGATCCGGATTTGCCCTCCCGCTCGGCCATCGTCCTCTCAAGCGAGGGCTGGCACGTAGGCGTGGTGGGCATAGTCGCTGCAAAAATAGCGCAGCGCTTTTGCAGGCCGGCGGTCATCATAACTCGCGATTCAAAACCGCCGCGCGGCTCCGCGCGAAGCTTCACGGGTATAAACATGGTGGATGCGCTCGCTTCATGCAGTGAAACGCTGGTCAAATTCGGGGGACACGCGATGGCCGCGGGCCTCTCGGTCGAAGACTCGTTGATCGATAACTTCTCCTTGCGATTCAACGAGGTATGCTCGGCACTCTCCACGGGGGCAGGCGTCCCCGAGTTCGTCATCGACTCCGCAGTCTCCGCGGAGGACCTCACCGAAGAGCTCGCGGTTGGTATAGCCTCGATGGGCCCATTCGGAGCCGGCAACCCCGAACCGATCCTGATGCTCGACAGGGCCGAGATAGTCTCGCGCCGAATAGTGGGAAACGGACATCTGAAACTGCGAATCAGGGCGGGGGACTCGCACTTCGACTCGATAGGCTTCGGGATGGCCGGCTCCGTGGCCCCCGATGCAAGGATGGTCTCCGCAGCTTTCACCCCCGAGATGAACACGTGGCAGGGGAGAAACTCCCTACAGCTGAAACTGTGCGCCCTCAAACCCGCCTCCTAATAGGATTTGACAGGAGAGCGTTTCATCGGTTAGTCCACCGGCGGATATGTTCGAGGTCATCGTAAAGAGGGAGTTCGAGGCTTCTCATGCTCTTCGCGACTACCGCGGGAGTGACGAGGCCGTGCACAGCCACCGCTGGCTGTTAGAGGTCCGGGTGTCCTCCCCCGCCACAGACGGATCGGGTTGCGCGGTCGACTTCGCCGAGGTGGACGAGGCACTGTCAAGGCTGCTCAAGCCCCTCGCCGGGGTCACCCTGAACGACAGCCCGGCATTCGAGGGAGCGAGCCCGTCGGCGGAGAACGTCGCCCGCCACCTCCACAGCGGCCTGTCATCGGCACTAAACGGAGGCAAGAGGCGCGTGACGCGCGTATCGGTGTGGGAAGACGACATGCACGCCGCCTCTTATTTCATATGAAGAGATCCGTAGCACTCCTATCGGGCGGCCTCGACAGCACGGTCGCCCTGATGTTGGCCGTCCGCGAAGGCGAAATCGCGGAGGCGGTCACATTCGACTACGGCCAGCGCGCCAGCGCGCGAGAAAAGGAGGCGGCGGAAGCCCTCTGCCGCAAACTCTCGATACATCACACTGTAATCGAGCTCCCCTGGCTGGCCAAAGCCACCTCCACCGCACTTGTAAACCGCAGCGCGCCGATCCCGCGCACCGGCGCAGACGATCTTTCCGAAGAGTCGGAGTCCCGAACCAGTGCGGTATGGGTCCCAAACCGAAACGGCGCGTTCGTCTCGATAGCGGCATCCATAGCCGAATCGGCAGGAGCCGGCTGCGTAATAGCGGGCTTCAACGCGGAGGAGGCCGCCTCCTTTCCAGACAACTCCGCCGGTTTCGTTGAGGCCACCAACCGCGCGCTCTCCTATTCGACGATGAACTCCGTTGCCGTGGAAAGCCCGACCCTCCTGATGAAAAAGGAGGACATAGCCCGGGAAGCCTTGAGGCTGGAAATAGAACCAGGATCCTTCTGGTTCTGCTACGACGGCGGCGAATCCCCCTGCGGGGAATGCGAATCGTGCGCGAGGACGATTCGTGCTTTCGAGCGGATAGGTGCGGGAAAAATGCTGGAAAGGATCTTCCAATGAAATCCTTTTGGCTGGACAGGCAGATCTCCTACGACGGAACCCAGCTCTCGTCACACTGGATCTACGGACAATGCGGAGCCCTGGGTGACGCAGTAGCCTCGTTCGAAGGGCCGGCAGACGTGCCCATCTCGAACATGGCCGATCTGGTCGATGTGAGGGAAAACTCCCCTATATTCTCGAGGTCGATGCTTCACTTCATAGCCGAGCACTTCGACGGAGACCTCGCGCTTGCGGTCGCTCGCCAGAGGCTTTTGGTTGCGGCGGCCGCCGACCTGATCCGCCCCGGGTGCAGGGATATTCGCCGGTGCGGAAACGACCTCTACTCGGGAGAAAAGAAGCTATCCGTATCCATCGCCACCGCCTCGCCGGTATCGACGCTCATTCACTTCGGGATAAACATCGACAGCGAAGGAACGCCGGTTCCCACTCTGGGCCTCCGAGACATCGGCATGGACCACAGAGAAATCGCACGCCGCATATCGGAGGCCTACGCGGAGGAGATCGATTCCATGGACGCCGCGCGCTGCAAGGTCAGGGCCGTGAGATAAAACGATGAATCACGCCGCCTATATATCGGAGATATTCAGCTCCATCCAGGGCGAGGGGCCGCACACCGGCGAGAAGATGACCTTCGTGCGTTTTGCCGGTTGTTCGCTGGGCTGCCGCTATTGCGACACGCCCGGCGGCATCTGCAGCCGCGGCAGCTTCACTATAGAGGAGCCGCCGGGGAGCGCCCGCTTCGATGTCCGACCGAACCCAACCGGGGCCGCCGCCCTCTGCGATATCCTGGCCTCATTCGACGACGACACAGTCGCCGTGACCGGCGGTGAACCGCTGGAGCAGTCTGAATTCCTGGCGGAGTGGCTCCCGTCGGTCTTCCACTCACGCCGCGTTCTTCTCGAGACGAACGGCGTCCACGCGGAGGCACTCGGGCTCGTGGCGCCTTCGGTACACATAATCAGCATGGACATAAAGCTGCCCTCCTCTTCCGGCGTAGGACCCCTGTGGAAAGAACACGGGGCCTTCCTGGAAAAGGCGGCTTCCTCCGGCAAGGAGATCTACGTGAAGATCGTGGTCACCTCTAAGACCAACGACCGC
>DAONII010000057.1:0-7527 GCA_035405085.1 bacterium
GTCGACGCCGATCGCCTTAAGTGTCTTCGCGTCGGGGCGGCCCGCCAGCGAGAAGAGGCGTCCCTTCGCGATCATCTCCTCGAGGTGCTCGGTTATGAAGAGCGGGTTGCCGTCGGTGCAGCGGGCAAGCTGCTCCGCGACCGCCGAGTCCGGCGCCTCGCCCAGCAGGGCAGCCAGGTACTCGGAGACCTCGGCGACGGTGAAATTCGCGAGCTCAATCGAGTGGCATATCGTATCGTCGATATTCGCCTCGAGCGCGGCTCTCTTTAAGTCCAGGCGATCGGTGTTCAGCGAAAAGATGAAGGCGATCTTCGGGCCGGGCGCCTCCTTCAGCCTCTGCTGCAACCGCAGCCTGCGGATGAGTGCGCGGAAGGAGTCGGCAGCGCCGTTTCCGTCGAGGGCGCGCTCCGCATCGTCCATGAGGATCAAGTGCGAAGGGGCGCGGGAGGAGTCGACCGTGTTGATCGCGGCCTGGATGCCGGCCTCACCGACGACTGTAACGTCCATCTCGAGCTGCTGCGCAAAGGGCTTTGCCGCCGCGAGGAGCCTGGAGCGCCCCGTTCCGCGCCCGCCCGCTATGCATATCACCGGTGCGGCATGGGCTGCGCCGGAGGCTATGAGGCGAAGGCTCTCCTCGATAATGGCGCGCTCGCTCTTGCGCCCTACGAGCTTTCCCTCCTTCGGGAGGTAGGCGAGGAGCGTCCTGGCGCTCTCCGGCGCGTGCGCTGCCGGCGAGCTGTACTGGAGCGCCTGCGCGGCCACGATCGCGGATGGGTAGCGGTCGTCAGGGTGACGCGCCATGAGCTTCATGATCACCCGGTCTATGTAAGCGGGGATCTCACGGCGGTGTTTCGAAGGGGGCGGCGGGTCGTATTCGAGATGCCGGTGCAGAGTAGCTAGGGAATCTATGCGCTTTCCGTCCTCGGTCAAAACGCAGAAGGGCTGGATGCCGGTGAGCAGGTAGTAGAAGGTCACGCCAAGCGAATAGAGGTCGCTTCGGTGGTCGGCGGGCGGATAGTTTCCCGAGTCGTCGGCGAGATCGAGCCTTCGGACGATCATCTCGGGGGGCATGTAGTTCGCGGTGCCGCCGGGCTTGTCCGGGGCGCGGAAGGTGGCGAGGCCGAAGTCGATCATCGCCATCTCCGGATGCCCGCCGTCGTGGCGGAGGAGCAGGTTCTGCGGCTTGATGTCCAGGTGCAAAAGTTTGTTGCCGCGCAGGTACTCAAGCGCGCGCAGCCCCTGAAGCAAAAGCTCCTCGAGCGCCGGTATCGGCTCGCCGATGACCGCCTTCAGGTCCCCGGCGGTCAAAAGTTCGCTCGTGAAGAAGTAGAGGTCGGATGCTGGGTCGAGGCCGAAGTCGTAGATCTGTGATATGTTCGGGTGCGATAGTGATTTTAGGATCGCGAACTCGTTTTTGAAGCGCTCGGCGGCTACCTTGCGGGATTTTAGCGGAGACCACTTGAGGAACTTGAGCGCGACCTTGCGGCCCTCGGGCTCGAGCGCCTCCCAGACGACCCCGCCGCCCCCCTCGGAGATCATCCTTTCGAGCCTGTATTTTCCCCCGACTACGGTGCCCGGCTCGGGCGCGCCCGCGAAGAGATCCCCCTGTCCCATGGCATGCGTTTATACAGGATTTTCGGGGGATTTGAAAGGGCAGATAGAAAAAGGTGCCAGGCACCGTGTGTGGGTGACCGAACATGGGTGCGAAGTTCGTGCTAGGGATCAGGCGAACGCCTTGTAGTCGATCTCCGGGAAGATGTTGTCCTTCCACTCGAGCTCGGAGACGAAGCTCATGTCGAGGCGCAGGTTCTTTATGTCCTCGTAGAGCTTCGTGAAGCGCCATATGTGGTCCTTAGTGCGCTTGACCGCGTACTCGACCATCGTGCCGCTGTTCATGATGAAGGCCCAGTCGGAGGACTGCGCGAGCAGAAGCTCGCGGGCCATCTGGTTCAAGGCCCTGCGCAGGTTGTCGTCGGGGGTCGCGTGTGAGCGCGCGAGCTCGGTCATGCGGAACGCAGCCTCGTGCAGGTGGCGGTAGATCCAGTCGTTCGTGCCGTTGCACCAGACCTCGGCGTAGCCCTTGTTTCCCCAGCTCGATTCCGAGGGGCGCGCCATCTGGTTTTTCGGATGCCAGCAGAGGTACTCCCACGGCGTGATGAGCTTTACTGTGGACTGGTCGCAGGCGATCTTGCGGAAGAGGAAGTTAAGCCAGTCGACCCCCTCGTACCACCAGTGGCCGTAGAGCTCGGCGTCGTAGGGCGCCACGATTATCGGCGGCTTTCCCATCACGTCGAAGAGGTACTCGGCCTGGCGCTGCCGGTTGAACATGAAGTTGCCCGCGTGGGAGGCCGCTATCTCGCGCGCGGCGTGCGGATTGTAGGGCTCCTTGTGGGCGGTCTCGCCGGTTATACGGTGGTACTTGAAGCCGGTCATGATGCGGATCCCGTCCGGATGGATGTAGGGGCGCACATACTCGTAGTCGAGGTCGAAGCCGATGTCCCTGTAGAAGTCGCGGTAGTTGAGATCGCCCGGGTAGCCCTCCTTAGCGCTCCAGACCTGCTTGGAGGACTCGTAGTCGCGGCCGAACGCGGCCGTTCCCTTCGGGGAGTAAAGCGGCGCATAGACGCCGTACTTCGGGCGGGACTCGGCGTGCAGTATGCCGTGCGAGTCGACGAAGAAGAAGCGGATGCCGTTGTCCCAGAGGATGTCGTCGACGCCGGGGAAATAGCCGCACTCGGCGAGCCAAATGCCGCGGGGCCTTCGCCCCATGTGCTTTTCGTAGGAGTCGCAAGCGACCGAGATCTGGGCGCGCACCGCCTCGGGGGAGCCCCGGAGCATCGGGAGAAAGCCGTGGGTTGCGCAGCAGGTTATTACCTCGAGCTTCCCCAGCTCCTGAAAGTGCCTGAAACCCGCGACGAGGTTCCGGTTCCATCTGTCGGCGAAGAGCCAGCGCGCGTGGCGAAGCTTGTGGTTGTACATCTCGGCCGCGGCTTGGAAGGGCGTGCCGCGAGTTCGGTGCAGCTCCTTCCACGCGAGCTCTATGGAGCGGTTGAGGTGCCGCAGGTAGCGCTCCTGAAGCAGGGGGTCCGTCATCATAGACATGAGCGGCGGGGTGAGCGACATCGTGAAGCGGAAGTCGATGTTGTCGCGTACGAGCCCCTCCATCATATCCAGCAGGGGTATGTAGGTCTCCGTCATCCCCTCGAAAAACCACTGTTCCTCGAGGAATTCCTCGTGCTCGGGGTGGCGCACGTAGGGCAGGTGGGCATGGAGAACGAAAGATAGATAACCTTTTGTCACGTTGGTCGCCTCTTCTCTTTTCTGTCGGGTGTCGGTTCTGCGGATCATCAGCGATGAGCCCAGGTCAGCGGGGAGGACGGCGATTCTCCCGGCGAGGGCATCGTTCGGAGCGCCTCGACGTCGTAGAAGATCGCTTCGACTGAGGAGCCCGCGATGGAGGCGAAGCGGCCGCGCATGAGCAGGTCGAAGAAGTACGGGCCGAGTATCTTCTTAAGGAGCGTCAGGTCGGCCTCTGTGTAGTCCTCGGAGTCGCTCGTAAGTGTTTCGCCTGCCGGGGTTACGACCATCCATTTGATCGGGCCCGGGGCCGCCAGCGATTGCGGAGGCAGGCGCATGACGTTCGAGCGCGCCATGCGCCAGAACTCGCCGGATGGCCCCTTTACCCCGACGTCCAGGCAGATTCTCTGCTCCGGTCGTTCGAGGCGCAGGTACCAGTTGCCGAGGCGGTCGAAGACCTCCACGTCCCACGACGGGGCGGTTTCCGGGTTGTGATCGTGCGTGACGTCGTAAAAGCGCAGCGTGAGCTTGCCCTGGTGGTTGAAGCGGTTCTGCGCCTCCATCATGGTTTCGTGCCGAACCTCCCAGTAGGTGAAGACGAAGCGCGGATCCACCACGAGAACCATCACCTGGTTTTTGTCGTAACCGTTCGGTATGTCCTGAAGCGGCATCGCGTGTGCGTTGTGGTCCACGCCGATGTCGAACTTGGAGCCGGTTAGCTTTGCTTCCTCCTCCCGCCCCTCCGATACCTGCGATACGATCTCCTCGAATCCGAGCGTGGCCGTGGCGATTTCGGAGATATGGACGGCGGGTCTCTTCCTCCTTGAAGCCTTCGCCTTGGCCTTGGATTTCGATGCGGGCTTTCTCTTCCTCTTCAATGCCTCGCCTTTTTTCGAAACCGTCTTTTTGACAGCGGACTTCCTGGCTTTCGGCGCAATGCCCGATTTCGTTTTTTTCTTCCTGCCAGCCAAAACCTTTTTCGCTGGTTTCTTTTGGGGTTTCTTTCCGGCGACAGGGCGCGCAGAGACCTTCCTCTTCTTTGCGGGAGCCTTCTTCTCTGCTGAAGCCTTTTTCTTTTCAGCAGTCCTTCTCTTCAGAGGTTTACCCCGCAGGGTCTTTTTGACCTTCTTTTTAGTCAAAACCTTCTTTTTCAGGCGTTTCTTAACCATTGCACGGACTCCCCAAATATAATCTATATAATAACAAAACCACCCCTAGTTTGAAAGCGGCTTATATCAGCAGCATTCTAAAAAGCAACTGGCTTGATTGCTTTTAAAGTTTTTTTTGAGGCTGATAAAACCTTTTAATTCAATGGGATCGTGAGGCTTTTGGGGGGATCTCGCCTGCCCGTTTTGGTATGCGGCCTTGATTCCATAGAAGTGTTCGAGTTTCTGTACATATTTCAGAATTTGGAACAGTCCTGGTGTTCCGAAATTCGGTTTTTATCTTTGTCACGAAATCCGCATTTGTTATATGGCTTTGGAAAATAGCCGTTTTTTTCAAATGTAGGCTTTTGGCATGGCTATTGCTCTTAACGGGCTGTCTTTTAAAAAAAAGGAGCGGGCTATGGGTAAATTCAGGATACTCTGTGTTGACGACGATGCGGATTTTCTGGTCGGCATGCGGATGCAGCTGGAAGATTATTTTGAATTCACCTCGGCCTCTTCCCTGGATGAGGCCCTCTCGCTGATAGGGAGAATCCCGATCGATCTCGTCGTCCTCGACGTCGAGCTGGGCCTTGAAAACGGGATAGACGGGGTCCGCGCGATCAGGCAATCGGGGGCGCCGGTCGACATAGCTATGCTCTCCGGGCAGCGCGATCCGCGCGTAGTCGTCGAAGCCATCCGTGCCGGTGCCGTGGATTATATAGTCAAGCCGGTGGCCGTGGAGGAGTTGCTGGCGATATGCGAGCGCCAGTCCGCGACCCGCCGAGTGCGCGAGCGCTATGATGCGCTCGTGGAGACGCAGAACTCGAACGGCCACCGCTCCAGCATCATACACAGGAGCGAATCGATAGCCCGGATACTCAGGCAGGCTGAGCAGCTTCGCGGGCATGGTGCGAACGTGCTCATAGTGGGAGAGACCGGAACCGGAAAGGAACTTTTGGCGCGCTACATTCACCGCCTCGAGGGGGATATTCGCCGCCCCTTTATCGCGGTGAACTGCGCGGCGATACCGGAGAATCTCATCGAGGCGGAGCTCTTCGGTGCCGAGGCGGGCGCCTACACCGGCTCGATCAAGAGGCGGATCGGCAAATTCGAGCTCGCCGACGGCGGCGATATCTTTCTCGACGAGATAGGTTCGCTGAGGCCCGGGCTGCAGGCGAAGATCTTGAGGGTGCTTCAGGAGGGGGAGTTCTGCAGGCTCGGTGGAAACGAGATGGTGCGGGCGTCGTTCAGGGTTATAGCCGCCACGAACGAGCCGCTTGAGGAGGGGGTCAAAAGCGGCGATTTCCGGATGGACCTCTACCACCGCATCCGCGTAATACAGCTCACGATGCCTCCGCTCCGGGAGCGCGCGGAGGACATACCGCTGCTGATAGCGCATTTCCTTTCGAAGTTCTCGAAGGGCGAGGCGCCGAAGCGCTTCTCCGTCGGGGCGATGGACAGACTCACATCGTATCCCTGGCCCGGCAACGTACGCGAGCTTGCGAACGTGGTTCAGAGCCTCATCATTCTCGCGCACGACGACGTGATCGGCGAGGAAGTCTTTCCGTCCTGGTGTCTGAATGGCTGTGGAAGGGCCTCTTCGTCCGAGGCCTCGCGCCTGCCGTCTGTGAGCGATTCGGTGGGTGCGCTAAAGGATTATGTCGCCAGGGCCGAGAAGCACTACATAGAGTGCGCGCTCCGGGAGAGCGGCGGCGACAAGTCCAAGGCAGCGAGGACGTTGGCTATGGGTAGGACCACTCTCTACGCGAAGATGAAGGAGCTGGGGATGATGCAGTAGGGCCGGCGCGCTTTATAATCGTTGCCAAAGGGTTTGAGTGTAGATAGATGCCGCCGGATGAATTTTCGTCTTTCAGCGGCGATCCTTGTCGCCGTCCTTCTCGCGGCGTCCGTTCCCGTCAGCGCAATTGCAGAGGGCGGAGGCGAAGCCGACTCCGCGCGCGTCCGCGAGCTTCGCTCTGACTGGAAGCTCGACCTCGCGATAACCTCGGTTGCCGGCGCGGGATGGCTGATCATGGGCGGTGCGAAGGAATACACCGGCCCCTCGGAGTGCGCCTGGTGCGGCGTGAACGCGCTCGATCGGTGGGGGCACGAGAACATAAAGTGGTCGAGGCCGGGAGCTGCGAACGTCGCCGCCTACGTCGTCGGCTACGGCCTCACCCCCGTGGCGGCTTTCGGCCTCGACGCGCTGGCGGCACACAGGCAGGGTGCGATAGGGGGATTCTGGATCGATGCTCTCGTGATCGCCGAGGCCTCCGCGCTTGCGTGCATGACGACCGAGATCGTAAAGATGGCGGCCGGAAGGCAGCGGCCCCGCGCGCACTACGGGAAGGGCTCGCAGAACGTCGACGACAACCACTCATTTCCCTCGGGGCATACGAGCCTTGCCTTTTCGCTTGCGACCGCGAGCGGTACTGTGGCGTCGATGCGCGGCTATGATATGGCGCCTGCGGTATGGGGTGTAGGCATGGGGCTCGCCGCGGCGACCGCATACCTGAGCGTCGCCGCGGACCGGCATTACCTGACCGATGTAGTCGCCGGCGCAGCGCTGGGCTCCGCGTTCGGTTTCGCGATTCCATATCTGTTTCACCGCCCCAGGGAAGAGGAGGGGCGCGTCGCCTCATTCTCGTTCGCGCCGGTCGAGGGCGGCGGCCTCCTCTCAGTATCCGGCCTTTGGTAGACGGCCGGTGTTTGCTTCTATAGCTCCGCTTCAAGTCAGCCCCTTCCAGGTTTTTTGAGCTGCCGTGAAAGCCGTACCGAGTCTGAGCGGCGTCCGAGCGCGACGCATTCAGCGGCCTTTCGTAAAGCGGCGCGCGAGCGCAGTGGGGCGCCGGCGTCTGAGGCGATCTGCGTGGTGAAGACGCGGTACGGTTTTCACGGCTGCATCCGAAGTCCAGGGTTGTATTCTTTAGGAGCTGCATAAGCCGCCGGGGCGATTCGGCTCTTGTGATTATCTCCCCGGCGGTTTATTCTGCCGATATGCGTGGACGCGGAAGACAGAAGGGGAAATCGACCGGCGGCACTCGCCGGCCGCGCGGCGGCGGCAGGCCGGGCAAGCGGGAGA
>DAONII010000058.1:0-7489 GCA_035405085.1 bacterium
TCGCCTGCATCCTCTTTTTGCCCACCGCCGCGCCCCTCATCGGCATGCTCGCGTTCGGCAATTTGATGCGCGAGTCCGGGGTGGTGGAGCGCCTCTCGAAGACCGCCCAGAACGAGCTGATAAACATAGTCACGATAGTGTTGGGCCTTGGAGTTTCCACGAAGCTCTCGGCCGACCGATTCCTGAGGCTGGAGACGCTCGGGATAATAGCGCTCGGGCTCTTCGCTTTCGCGTTTTCCACAGCCGCGGGCGTCATACTGGGAAAGGTCATGTGCAGGCTGTCGGGCTGGAAAATCAACCCTCTCATAGGTGCCGCCGGCGTATCGGCGGTGCCCATGGCGGCACGCGTAGCCGCGGTCGAGGGACAGCGCGAGAATCCCTCGAATTACCTGCTCATGCACGCGATGGGGCCGAACGTGGCCGGAGTCATAGGCACGGCGGTCGCCGCCGGAGTCATGCTGGCCTTATTCAGATAAGACAGTCCGTAAGTCCATAGGTCCAGGAATCCAAGGGACCAGCCCAGTTCGTCCTGAGCCCGTCGAAGGACTATCCGATCGCTCGTTTTGTTTAGCGCCTGAAGATGTGGTTTGCCGAGGCAGCGGCAGAGGCCTTGACGAGATCGAAGAGGAGGAACGGGAAAAGCCCCATCGAGAGTGCTGCTCCCCAGCCTGAAGCGAGTGAGAGTTTGAGCCAGACTATGCCGGGCACGTAGACGGCGAGCGTCGACGCGAGGTATAGCGCCACTTTTGCCCAGAGGCCCGCGCACTTCGAGGAGAAAGAGCCGACGATCGACGCCGCGGCAACGAAGCCCAGAAGATATCCGCCCGTCGCTCCGAATAGGTGCTCCGTTCCGCCGCCGCCCGTGAAGAAGGGCGCTCCTGCAAGCCCAAGGACCAGATACCAGCCGACCATCTGCATCGAATACCAGCGTCCGAGCATCCCCGCGCAGCCGAGGAGCGCAAACGTCTGGAGGGTTACAGGTACCGGCGTGCCAGGGACGGGTATCCTCACGAGTGCGGAGAAGCCGACTATCACCGCGCACGCGAGGCTAGCGAAGGACATAGTCAATGCGGACGAGCTCAAGATTCCGGCCCTGGCGGATGTTGCTTCCATATCACGTCTCCTTGCGGTCTGTCTGCGGGCCGCCATTCAAAGCCCGGCGGCCGCTCTTTGTCAACGATTCCCGTTCGCCGCTTCCTTCAGCCCTTCCTGTCCAAAAACGGCTTCAACAGATCTATGGGTATAGGGAAGAGAGTGGTCGAGTTGTTTTCGCTGGCGATCTCGACGAGAGTCTGCAGGTAGCGCATCTGAAGCGCGACCGGGTGAACCTCTACCATCTTAGCGGCCTCGACGAGCTTCGTTGCGGCCTGGAATTCGCCCTCGGCGTTGATGACCTTAGCGCGCCTCTCGCGCTCGGCTTCGGCCTGTCTGGCCATCGCGCGCTTGAGTTCCTCGGTGAGGTCCACGTGCTTTATCTCGACGTTCGAAACCTTTATCCCCCACGGCTCGGTCTGCTTGTCGAGTATGTCCTGGATGTTTGCGTTTATCTTGTCGCGCTCAGCGAGGAGGTCGTCGAGTTCACGCTGGCCGACCACGGAGCGCAGCGTGGTCTGCGCCATCTGGCTGGTGGCGAAGCCGAAGTCCTCGACCTCGGTGATGGCGCGGTTGGAGTCGATCACGCGGAAGTAGACGACGGCGCTGACCTTCACGGACACGTTGTCCTTCGTGATGATGTCCTGGGGCGGCACGTCGAAGGCTATTATCCTCAGCGAAACGCGGACCATCTTGTCTATCGGCTTGAAGACGAAGATGATGCCCGGGCCCTTCGGGTGGTCAAGCAGGCGCCCGAGGCGGAATATGACGCCGCGCTCGTATTCCTTCAGCACCTTGATGCAAGAGAGCACGTACAGGACTATGAAACCTATGAAGATGATGAGCGGCTGAGACATTTCGGGTCTCCTTTCCGTGGTTTTTTTTAAAGCTGAGAAGCTAGAGAAGCTAAAGAAGCTGAGAAGCTAAAGAAGCTAGAGAAGCTAGAGAAGCTGAGAAAGAACCGTTATTGTGCTTTTCATCTTAGCCTCTGAGCCTCTTAGCCTCTGAGATTCTCAGCTTCTCTAGACTCTAGCCTCTGAGCTTCTAGATCCTCTTAACGACCAAGGTCATTCCTTCGACCGACTCGACTTCGACCGACTCGCCTGCCTTGATCTCCTCGACCGACTTCGCGTCCCAGATTTCCCCGTGGACGAATATTTTGCCGCGTCCGCTCTCCCAGCTCTTCACCTCGCCGGCCTCACCGATAAGCCCCTCGGCGCCGGTCACCGCGTGGCGGCGGCTCGAGCGCACGACCATTATGGCGAGGAAGGATGCTATAGCCATAGTGGCGAGCGTGAACGAGAGGACGACCGGTATCGACACGCGCATGAAGTCGTAGGGGGACGAGAAGAGGATCAGCGATCCAAAGAAGAGCGCTATCACGCCCCCTATGGTCAGAAGCCCGTAGCTGGTGACCTTTATCTCCGCTATGAACATCCCTATTGCAAGCACGATGAGCGCTACGCCCGCGTAGTTCGTGGGCAGGACCTGCAGTCCGAAGAACGCGAGGATGAGGCACGTGGCGCCGATTATTCCCGGAAACGTCGTGCCCGGATGGGTGAACTCGAAGAGCAGTCCATAGAAACCTAGCATCATGAGTATGTACGCGATGTTAGGGTGGGCCAGCGCCATGAGCCAGCGCAGGCGGAAGTTCTTGGGGGTCTCTATCAAGCGGGCGTCTTTTGTGTCTATGGAGACAAGATTGCCGTCTATCTCGACGGTCAGGCCGTTGATCTTCTCTATCAGCTTTGCACGCGAGTCCGCCTCCAGATCGATTATCCCGAGCTTGAGCGCCTCGCTCTCCGGCACGGATACGCTCTCCTCGACCGCCTTTACCGCCCAGGCCGGGTTTCTGCCGCGTTCCCTGGCTATCGCTTCTACCCACGCCTTCGTGTCGTTGAGTATCTTCTGCTCCATGGGCTGCGCCGGGGGCTTCTTCTCCTCCTTCGGCTTTTCTTCCTTTCCGTCCTTCTCCTTTTTAGCTCCCTTTGTGATCAGCCTCTTTGCGAGCTCCTCGAAGGCATCGGAGGAGGATCGCCTCTCCTGCATCTGAACCGGGTGCGCGGCGCCGATGTTCGTGGAGGGGGCCATGGCGGCCACGTGCGCGGCGAGGGTGATGAATACCCCCGCGGAGCCTGCCCTGGCGCCGCGGGGCGCCACGTAGACCACAACCGGGACCTTCGCGTTCATTATGCGCTTCACGATCGTCCGCGTGGACGTGAGCAGGCCGCCCGGCGTGTCGAGTTCGACGATCAGAGCAACCGCTCCCTGGGCTTCGGCCCTTTCAACCGCGTCGATTATGTACTCGGCCGAGACCGGGTTTATTATGTCGTCGTCTAGCGTGATCAGGTGCAGGAGCTTGCCTTCGGTGGAGGCGTCGGAGGGGAGCAGAAGCAGAAAGGCGAAGAGCAGCAAAAGGAGGGTGCGTGCCATGGCTCTCATGCAAATTCAGATGTTCCATTTTTCTCAATATGTCAACGAGTTACGCTGTTTTGGCCCCGTTTTTACACACATATGCCCGGGGTCGTGTTTCATATTTGAGCGCAACTTGTTGAAGAAGATGACGATAATGTTACAGGGGAGAAGGAGATGGTCTTGAAGAGAGCATTCGCAGCGATAGCCTTTGTGGCGTTAATCTTCGCGTTTTCCGGCGAGGCGCGGGCGGCCGGCGGCTGTCCTCAGAGCGCGGACAACCTTCAGGAGTTCGCCGGTTGCCTTGCCCCTGTAAAGGGAACCGTAGGGATGGTCTATAAGGGGACGCTCGCGAGCCTCGACGGCGACCATCGTCAGCTGCTCAACTCTATGAACAGAGGCCCGGTCGTTCCTCCGCAGGTGGTGGTCCCTTATCCGATGTACGGTTCCCCCTTCTACAACCCATTCGGCCCGTCAATGGCCCGGGCTGCGGCCTTCGTGGCTGCCACGAAGAGGGGTTATCCCTCGTACTGGTGGATGATGGGGCCCTATATGTACTGAAGCGACATCTTATGACTCCTTGCGGCCTCTTTCCCGAAAAGCTATACTCCCGCCGGTTTTGACGGCAAAGGGCTGCATCTCTCATCCTTTTGCAAGAGAAGTCGAAATTCAGATCTCTTATGCATTTTATCAAACCCTTCGGCCTCGTTCCGGGCGACCGCATAGGCATAATCGCACCCGCGTCATCATTTGAGCGGAGGGGCTTGAAGCGCGGCATAGAGAAGCTGCGCTGGTGGGGTTTCGACCCTGTCGTGCCAAGGCTCACCCTGAAGCATTCGAGACGGCCACCCGAGAAGGAGAGGGCGCTGAGGTATCGGGAAAAGGCGAAGGAGATGGTTCGCATGTTCAGGGACCCCTCGATAGCCGCCATCTTCTGCGCCGAGGCGGGCTACGGAACGATAGCCCTGATACCCTTTCTGGAACAGGTCGATCTCTCCCCGTACCCCAAGGTGCTGATAGGTTTTTCGGACATCACGATCCTCCTCCTCTATTTCCACGTCCGCTACGGATGGATCACATTCCACGGCCCTACAGTTTCACAGGAGATCTACAAGGGGATGCCGCCCGCCACCGAGATAGCCCTGCAGGAGGCGATAACCCGGCGCACGCGGCTGGGCGATCCATACGGGCGCGATCTGGAGGTCATAAACGAGGGCGAGGCGGCAGGGCCTGTAGTGGGTGGGAATCTGACCAGGATGCTTCGCACGCTCGGCACGCACTTCGAGATAGATACGAGGGACCGGATCCTGTTCATAGAGGAGGTCGACGAGGGGCACATCCAGATAGACGGCGACCTGAACCACCTGAGGCTGGCGGGGAAGCTCGACGGGGTGAGGGGGGTCGTCTTTTCGGAGATGACCGGCTGCATGAGAGGTGACAAGAGGGCGGTTAAGCGCTACCTGCGTCGTTATTTTCGGGATGCCCCATACCCGGTCCTGTTCGGGTTTCCTTCAGGACACGGCGTTGAGAATATAACGCTGCCGATAGGTGCGAGGGCGAGGATCACTTCCCTTCCGCCGAGGCTCGTGATAGAGGAGGGGGCCGTCAGGTAAATCGAGCTCAAAGCTCAAAGCTCAAAGCTCAAAGCTCAAAGCTCAAAGCTCAAAGCTGAAAGGGATGTTCCTTTGAGCCTTCACCTTTCACCTTTGAGCTAGTGAACTTCGGAGGCATGGATGGCGGATCAACTCAAGCAGGCGCTGATAAACGCAGGGCTCGTGTCGAAGAAGGACCTCGTGCGCGAGAAGGTGAAGGAACAGCACATGAAGAAGAGCGCCAAGATGCGCGAGGACCATATACGAATCATGTGCGAGGTGTGCGGGAAGACGGCGCCGGACGTCGAGCGCTACCGCCACAGGAACAAGCGCATCGAGGGGAAGGAGTGGCTCTGCATCCCGTGCGCCGACGAGCACATGATAGACGATGAGATGAGGATAACCCACCAGAGCTCGCAGGCGAAGACCGGAATGTTCAGGAGGCAATACGGCAAGACGAAGCAGTTTTAGAAGTACTCCAGCTTCACCGTTATGAATTTCTCCACCTTCGGCACTGCGTCCCGGCAGGATATCATGAGCACGCGGTCGCCAGGCTCTATCATCGTGTCGCCCCACGGGACCACTATCTCCTCGCCCCTCCTGACCGATAGTATCAAAACGCCCTTCGGGAGGCGCACGTCCTTTATCGGGCGGCCGACCAGATCGGTCGTCTCCAGCGCTTCCACCTCTATTATCTCCGCCGCCTCGCGAAGAGACGAGGCCTGCAGGACCTTCCCCTTTCTTATGAAGTGAAGGATGCCGTCGATCGTAAGCTGACGCGGGGAGAGGACGACATCTATGCCGAGCGAGGAGATTATCGGAAGGTAGCCGGCCTTGTGCGATATCGCGATCGCCATCGGGCATCCGAGCCTCTTGGCCAGAAGCGACGAGAGAATGTTCTCCTCATCGTCCCTCGTGACGGCGACGAATGCGTCCATGTCGTCTATGTTCTCCTCCTTGAGAAAGTCCTCGTCGGTCGCGGTCGCGTTCAGGATCACCGATTTTCCGAGCCCGCGGCTGAGTGCGGAGCAGAGCTTCGGGTCCTGTTCCACGATCTTGACGTGGACCCCCCGCTTCTCCAGCCCGGCCGCGAGGTTTAAGCCCACGAAGCCGCCGCCGGCGATCATGATGTCTCGCGCCTTCTCGCCCCTGTGCCCGAGGAGCTTCATGCCGTCGGCCATGTGGTTTCTCTGCGACGCGAAGTATACGATATCGCCCGGCACTATCTTGCTGTCGCCTGTAGGCATCGAGAACTCACTATCGTGGAAAATGGCCGCCACGAGAAAGCGGCCGTCCTCCCAGAGGCTCGTCATGTCCTTCAGCGGCCGGTTTATGAGCGGGCTCGTGCGAAGCGCGGGCGCGCCGACGAGCTTCAAGTTCCCGTCGAAGAAGTCCATCATGTCGCAGGCGCCGGGGCTCTCGAGTATGCGCAGAATCGCGCGGGCTGCGACCTTGTCGGGATTTATTACGAGGTTTATGTGCAGGTCGTTCTGCAGGCTCTCCCCCTCGATGTCGAACTCGCGGTTCCTGATCCTCGCTATTCGAACCGCCTGAGGGGCTTCCATGCCGGCGAGCATAGTCGCGAGGAGGTTTATCTCGTCGCTGTCGGTTACGGCCACCACCATCTCCGCCTTTCCCATCTCGGCGTCGCGCAGCACGCGCGGGGCGGCGCCGTTGCCGCAGATCACCTTCGCGTCGAGCTCCTCCTTTATCTCGTCGGCGACGAGCTCGTCCTTCTCTATTACAACGACCTCCTTGCCTTCACGGATGAGCCTGTCGGCCAAAAACTGCCCGATCTCTCCGCCGCCGATTATGAGTATGCTCATATCTTCACCTCACTTTTTCCAGAATTCCGGCATCAGGATTATAAGTACCGTGTAGATTTCGAGCCTGCCGAGGATCATAAGCGCCGACAGAAGCATCTTACTTGCTGCGGGCAGGTGGTGGTAGTTTTCCGCCGGTCCCACGGTTCCCAGCCCGGGGCCGATGTTGCCCAGCGCCGAGGCGACGGATGATACGGAGGTGAGTATATCCACGCCCATGCCCGCCATCGCCAGGCTCCCTATTACGAAAGCGCTTATGAAGAGGATGAAGAAACCGCATACGCTCTCCAGCACGTCCTTGTGAACGACCATCCTGTCGAACTTGACCGCGGCGAAGGAGTGCGGGTGTACGAGGCGGAAGATCTCCCGGTAGGCGTAGCGCGCGAGCAAAACGACGCGCGCGATCTTCAACGAACCGCTGGTCGAACCGGCGCATCCGCCTATGAACATCAGCAAAAGCAAAAGGATCTGGGGAGCGTACGGCCATGCCTCGAAGTCGGCCGTAGCGAAACCGGTCGTAGTCATTATAGAGACGGCCTGAAAAGCCCCTCTCCTTAAGGTCTCGAGCGG
>DAONII010000059.1:0-7411 GCA_035405085.1 bacterium
CGGGCGGTGGTCATGCTTCAGAGGGAGGTCGCAGACCGAATAGTGGCAAGGCCCGGAGGAAAAAACTACGGCATCCTATCCGTCCTTTTACAGTCCTTCGCCGACTGCAAGAAGCTCTTCGACGTCTCTGCCAAAAGCTTCGTACCGCCGCCGGAGGTCGTCTCGTCGGTCTTAAGGCTCGACTTCAAGACGAAGGCCACCGGGATACAGGACGAGGGATGGTTCAGGAAGGTGGTCAAGGGCGCCTTCGGAAGGCGAAGGAAAACGCTTCGAAACGCCATGCTGGGCGCAAGGCTACCCGGCGTGACCTCGGAAATCCTCGACGGAGCGCTTGCTCGTCTTTCGATAGAACCCTCGCGGCGCCCCGAGACGCTCTCTCCCGAGGAGTTCGCCCTCCTGTCCGCCGCGCTCCGGCAGACGTCTGGACAAAAGGGCTGAGCTCTGTTATACGCCGCGCATGCCAGGCAACCGCAATCTTAGATACATAGCCGTCGACGGGCCGATCGGGGCGGGCAAGACCACGCTCGCTAAGATGCTGGCAGAGGAGATGGGCGCTCACCTCTGCCTCGAACCCGCCGAGAAGAACCCCTTCCTGTCCGAGTTCTACAAGGACCGGAAGCGAAACGCGTTCAAGACACAGCTCTTCTTCCTGCTCAACCGATATCAGCAACAGCTCGAGCTCAGGCAGCAGGACCTGTTCACGCCGATGGTGATAGCCGACTACACCTTTGCGAAGGACCTCATCTTCGCCGAGATAAACCTATCCGAAGACGAGCGCGCCCTCTACGACACCGTGTTTCGTCTCCTGAAGGAACAGCTTCCGAAACCCGATCTGGTGATATACCTGCGCGCGGACTCGAACGTGCTTATATCGCGCATCAAGAAGCGCGGCGTCGACTACGAGCGCCCGATCACTGCGGACTACCTGGAGAGCCTGACGGATTCCTACAGCCGCTATTTCCTCAACTACACCGAGACTCCGCTTCTGGTCGTGGACACCTCCAATCAGAACTACATAGAGAACCCGGAGGATTTCGCGAATCTCAAGCGCGCAATCGCGCAGCACCGCGGCGGAACCGTCCAGCTGATCGCCCGCTAGGGCCGGGTCCCGCATACCCAATGAAGCGCCTCACGGTACCAAAGATCCTCGAAAAACACTCCCGCGGCGAGAAGATAGCGATGCTCACCGCGTACGACTCCACCTTCGCAAGGCTCGTCGACGAAGCGGGCGTGGATATGATACTGGTCGGCGACTCGCTGGGCATGGTCGTCCAGGGTCACGACACCACCATCCCGGTTGAACTCGAGGACGTCATCTACCACACCTCCTGCGTGGCGAGAGGCTCCAGGTCGGCCCTCGTGGTCGCCGACCTCCCGTTCATGAGCTATCAGTGCTCGAGATCCCAGGCGCTTCTCGCCTCCGGCCTCGCTTTGAAGGAGGGCATGGCCGGCGCGGTGAAGCTCGAGGGCGGGCTCGAGATGGCCGAAACGACCTCGCTCATAGTGGCCGCCGGGATACCGGTGATGGCCCACATAGGCCTGAAACCCCAGAGCTACCACACTATGGGTGGATACAGGATACAGGGTAAGAGCAGAGACGAAGCAAAACGCCTGCTCTCCGAGGCAAGGGCCTTCGAGGAAGCCGGCGCCTTCGCGCTCGTTCTAGAGGGCGTTGCGATGGAGACTGCCGCCGATATAACGCGGGCCGTTTCGATACCGACGATAGGCATATCCTCGGGGCCGCACTGCTCCGGCCAGGTCCTCGTCGTCTACGACATGCTGGGGATGAACCCCGGATTCAAGCCCTCCTTTCTCAAGACCTACGCCGACGGCCACAAGCTTATCACCTCCGCCGTGGAGAAGTACGTGGACGAGGTGAGGCGCGGCATATTCCCCGCCGAGGCGCACGGGTTCCACAGGAAGTAAAGGCGGGCAAACCTGGTCTGATGAAGATATTCGATACAGTCGAAGGGATGCGCGAATTCTCCGCCTCGAAGCGCAGGGCGAACAGAAGCATCGCTTTCGTGCCGACCATGGGCGCGCTGCACGAGGGACATCTCTCGCTCCTTCGCTACGGAAGAAAAGCGGCGGATCTCCTCGTAATCTCCATATACGTAAACCCGACGCAGTTTGGCCCAACCGAGGATCTAAGGAGTTACCCGCGCGACCTCGACGGCGACCTCGCCAGGGCAAAATCCGCGGGAGCAGACGCCGTCTTCCTGCCTTCGGACGATACGATTTACCCGAAGGGATTCCAGACCTTCGTGGAAGTAGGCGAGCTGTCGAAGCCGCTGTGCGGACTTTCGAGGCCGGGGCATTTCCGCGGGGTGGCCACGGTCGTAGCGAAGCTCTTGAACATCGTATCGCCGGACATCGCCATATTCGGGGAAAAGGATTTCCAGCAGCTGGCCGTCATACGCAGGATGGTCGCAGACCTCGATATGCCGGTCGAGATAGTCGGGAGGCCTATAGTGCGCGAACCCGACGGCCTCGCCATGAGCTCACGCAACATGTATCTCACCGCGAAAGAACGCGCTGCCGCACTCTCCATCAGCCGCTCGCTGACGATCGCACAGGGGATGGTCGAATCCGGCGAGAAGAGCGCGAAGGCGCTCCTTTGCAGGGTGCGCGCCGAGATAGAGGAGGCCGGCCTCGCCCGCATAGACTACGCAGGCGCGGTAGACCCCGAGACCCTCGAGGAAAAGACGGAGATGATTCGCCCGTTTCTGCTGGCGCTGGCCGTGTTCGTGGGCAGGACGCGGCTCATCGACAACAGGCTATTCTCTTGAAGGCGTGGACGAAGAACCGCCCCCCTGGCATATCGCGTTGAATTGGCAGGTCCTTTCTGATACATTGCTTCGCGACTGCAAAACGGCCCTTAGCCTCAAACCATTGGAATAATTATGGAAATAATCTCCGCCAGATATGCCCTCCCGATGACGAACAGCTGCCCGGTCCTTGAGGACGGCGCGATCGCCGTGGAGCTGGGCAGAATTCACGCCGTGGGTAAAAAGGTGGACTTGAAGGAGAGATACCCGGAGGCCGAGATGAAGGAGATGGGTAACGCGGCCCTTATGCCTGGGCTGGTGAACGCCCACTGCCATCTAGACCTCGTCGCCCACTTTGAAGGAACGCCCGCTTTCACCCGCCCGGACTCGATACCGCCCCCCTCCGACTTCATCGAAACGCTGCTGGGCACCATCGAGTTCAAGCACGACCCGAAGGCCGAGCAGGTGATGAACGGCATACAGAAGGGCGCAAACCGACTCATCGAAACCGGCGTAACCTGCCTGGGCGACATGACCCACTTCGAAGGGACCTTCAAGGTGCTGCGCGAGATGGGGCTTCGCGCCGTAGTCTTCCCGGAGGTGCTTGCCGGACGAGGCGAGGCGGCGCAGCAGAAGTTCGAGGTGGCCCTCGCTCTAATCGAGAAATACACCGACGCCACGCACAGCCGCGTGCGCGTGGGCATAGGCCCATACGCCCCGTACCTCCTGTCGCGGAACCTACTGAAGATCATATCCCAGCACGCGAAGGAGGCATCCATACCTCTGATGATCCACGCGGCGGAATCGTTCGCGGAGATGGAATTCTTTTTCGACTCACAGGGTCCCATAGCGACCGACGTGTTCCCGTTCCTCGGATGGAACGAGCTGCCCCCGGCGCATCGCAAGACCCCGGTCGAATATCTCGGCGAGATAGGATTCTTCGACGCTCCGACCACGATAGTGGGCGGGCTCCATCTATCGGCGAAGGACTTTCCGACGCTTGCGCGCCACCTCGCACGCGTGGTGTGGTGTCCGACCACGAACAGGGCGATGAAGCACGGAACTTTCCCCTACGCGAAGCTCTCCGAACACGGTATCCCGATAGGGCTCGGCACCTGCTGCTGGAGTACGCGCATGGGCTTCAACATGTGGGATGAAATGCGCGCTGCCATTTCCGACATCGACCCCGCGCCCGATGCAAAGGAGGCGCTGCGCCTTGCAACCGTCGGAAGCGCCAGGGCGCTGGGCCTCGACCACCTCGTCGGCACGCTCGAGGAAGGGAAGAAGGCGGACTACATCGTGGTCGACGCCCGCGACATAGCCTGCGCGGAAACCGTCTACGATAACCTCGTCGAGTTCACGCAGCCCCACCACGTTCGCCACGTCGCGGTAGGCGGAAACATCCTGAAATCCGCATGAATCCCACGGGGAGCGGCTGCATCGGCGCCGCCGGTTAGCGGCTTGACGCCGTTTTGCCGCCCGGATAGTCTTTCGAACCATTGGAGGAAGGTTATGCATTCGTTCATGGAATTGGCGCGAAGCCGCCGCAGCATAAGGAAATACCTGCCGGATCCGGTGGGTTCGGAAAAGCTCTCCAGGCTCCTCGAGGCCGGCGCGCTAGCGCCGTCCGGAAACAACACCCAGCCGTGGCGGTTCATAGTTGTGCAGGACCGTTCCATGAAGGAGCGACTCTACAAGGTGGCGGGAGAACAGAGCTGGATACTCGAGGCGCCGGTCACTATCGCCGTGGTCGGGGACGTCTCGGCCAAGGTAAAGGCACCGTCCGGAACGGAAGGGAAGATCTCGGTGGACGACCCGAAGAACAGGACGGCTCTCTTCAAAACGATACGGGATACGACCATCGCCGCCGACCACATAGTGCTCGCCGCTCAGGACGAGGGGCTGGGCACCTGCTGGATAGCGCTATTCGAACAGCAGGAGATCAGGCCCGTGCTTTCGGTACCCGAGAGCTGCTACGTGGTTGCTCTCATCACGGTGGGGCTTCCGGCGGAGAGCCCGAAGCCCAAGCCGCGCCACCGGCTTCAGGAGATCGTATTCAAGGATAAATACGGCCTCCGCTTCGAGGAGGGCGGGATCGAATGCCCCGCCGCAAAGGGAGAAAAGGCCTGAAGGCGATGAAAAAGGATGCGGCGGGCATAAAGGTCATCGCGAAGAACAAGAAGGCCTTCTTCGAGTACCATATCGAGGAGAAGGTCGAAGCGGGGCTCGCCCTCTCAGGCAGCGAGGTCAAGAGTTTGCGCGACGGGCGCGGCAATCTCTCCGACGCCTATGCTGTTATAAAGGGCGGCGAGGCCTTTCTGCTTCACGCGCACATCTCGCCCTACCCGCCCGCGGCGGGGATGAACCACGAGCCCAAGCGAGCTAGGAAGCTTTTGATGCATAAAAAGGAGATCCTCAAGATCTCCGACCGCCTGAAGCGCGGCGGATCTACGCTCATACCGCTGATGCTCTATTTCAAAAACGGGCGAGCGAAGGTGGAGTTGGGGCTGGCGGTCGGAAAGAAGAAATACGACAAGCGGGCCGCGATAAAGAAGCGCGAGACCGGCCGCGAGATAGCCAAGGCGATGAGGCATAAAAACAGGTGATTGGTGATTGGTGATTGGTGAAAGAGTATAATGGATGTGGAGGAACGTTCTTTTACAATTCAATAAAGTGGAGACCCCCTGCCCGGCGCGTCTTCGGCATCGAACACCGAAGCCAAGAGGGCGCATCGAGCCGGGGGCGAAGAGATTTCGACGCGGATCACGTAATGCGCGCGGCATGCCGGCCCGTCATCAAGCCGTAAAACTGATGGCAAAACCATAAGTGCCAATGAACTACCCATGGCAGCCTAAATAGGCCGCCACGTCGACCGGCCGATGCCTGCTAGGCCGCGAGACGCCAGCAGCAGGCTTCGCACCCGCAAGTCCTCCCCGGCGCGCGGGTGCAAGACTCATCGGGGATAGTCCCTCACGATCCTGTCCCCGGGAGCTGTGAGGGGCGAAACCTAAATCCAGGGAACAAGCATGTAGAGGCTCGCACGAAATATCCGCGGACGGGGGTGCGATTCCCCCCGCCTCCACCAACGAAAACGGCCCCCGCATGGGGGCCGTTTTTTATCTCGATCGCGCTAAACTACTTCACGCTGTAGCCGCAGCTCTCGGACTTCGGGTCGGAGTCGTTCGGGTTGCAGCGCAGGTACCACTTCCCCTTCTCCGCCTTCTTGAGGTCCATCGGGATCTCGCACTCCTTCGCCCCGGAGGGATGCGCTCCCTGAGTGCAATTGTAGTCGGTGTCGTCGAAGTAGTACCAGTTCTTCCCGACCACGTGGAACTGCACTATGTCGAACTCCATCTCCCAGGAGGCGTGCCATTCGCGCCAGAGCCTTATGACCAGCCTGTCTATGTCGAACACCGGCCTGTCGCCCAGATCCGTGAGGCTCGGGAACGCCGGCCTGTTCCAGTGGTACTTCTTTATCTGCTCGTCCCATGCCTTTCGAACGTTCTTCTTTCCAGTCTCGATGAGCTTTTCATCCTTGGACCAGAGCTGAAGGTTCGCATGCGTGCCGTCCGCGCCTCCCCAGCTCCCCTCCTGGCCGACCTTGTAGGATATGTAGGCGTCCCCTAAAACCTCCTTCTCCGGACCGGGGATCGTCACCTTCAAGCTGTTTTTGGCGACGAGCTTCGCCTGGCAACCCTCGTCTTTCACCTCTACGAAGATGCTCTCCTTGAACTCCATCGGCTTGCCATTGAGATCATCGTAGGAAAGCCCCTCCTCGCCGTCGCTGCCGAGCAGCCGCGTGACATTCTTGTAGTTCAGGTCTCCCTTTATGAGCGCCTTGCGGCAGCTCTCGCTGTCTTTCTCATCCCTGCATATGAGCTCCCAGCGCTTCATCGCGGCATCCTCGATCCTGGAATATCCGATGCCCTTGCTGAACAGGTACGCCCTTCCTTCGACCACCCTCATGTCTATGCCGGTAAGGTCCTCCATCGCCCTCTTATTGAAGACCTTCGCCGCGTCCTCCTCGTTCAAGTCGACGTAGTCCACGGGCTTCACATCCGAGAGGACCTGCCACTTGAACGGCCCTATGCCGTTTTTAACCTCGAGCGGTATCTCCACGTCCTCCTTCGATATCTCGTACGGTCCGAACTCGGTGCCGCCGCCCTTCGCTATTACTATTGCCGCGCACGGGTCGACCGAGAAGATGAGGTCGCCGATGGATATAACCTCGGACTCACCGGCCACGTTCCTGGCGGACACCGTAACGCCGCTGAAGACGAGCGAGGAACCCTCGCTGTCGAAATCCTCGGGCACGATCTCTACCCTCTCGCCCTTCTTCACATCCGCAACCTTCCTGCCGGCTTCGCCAAGGCCAAGCTTAGCGTCGGAGGGCAGCGATACCTCGTAGCTCTCGGCCACGCCATCCACCCACACGAAGAGGCGGCCGTCGTAGGGCACGTTCACCGGCTCCGGTACGGAATCATCCGCGCCTGATACTTGGGAATCGATCTTCTGCGAGGCCTTTCCGTCCACCTCTACCGCACCCTTGAGAACGAACCCGCTCTCCTTCACGAGCACGCTGAACGTGGCGGAGTCGCGCATGAGCATCCTGTCCTTGTCGGCGTACTTCTTCTCGAGCTCCG
>DAONII010000060.1:0-7366 GCA_035405085.1 bacterium
AGTGGAAGCTCTGATTCGAACCCTGACCGATGGGGGAACATGATAGAACCAAGGCTGATGATGAGGCATAAAGAGGTCTCAGGCCGCCCGAGGGATCCCTATGAGGTTGCCCGGCGCCGCATGGTGGCCGAGCAGATCGTCCCGGGAGGTGTCAGGGACCCGCGCGTGCTCGAGGCGATGGGCAGGGTAAGGCGTCATGCCTTCGTGAGCCCGGGCATGGAGAGTCAGGCCTACGAGGACAGGCCTCTTCCGATAGGGTTCGGACAGACGATCTCGCAGCCGCTGATGGTCGCGTTGATGACCCAGGCCCTGTGTCTCACCGGCACGGAGAGAATTCTCGAGCTGGGAACCGGTTCCGGCTACCAGGCCGCGATACTCGCCGAACTCGCCTCCGAGGTCTTCACGATAGAGAGGATCAAAGAGCTCTCGATCCGAGCGCGTACCGCTCTCTACCGCCTCGGATATTCGAACGTCAGGTTGAGGATAGGGGACGGCACCGTCGGCTGGCCGGAGCGGGGGCCGTTCGACGGCATAGTCGTTACTGCGGGCGCGCCTGTCGTTCCCGAGTGCCTTTATTCTCAGGTATCCGACGGGGGGAGGCTGATCATACCGGTCGGGGACGAGGATATTCAGAGCCTGGAGGTCATACAGATCGTCGGCGGGGAGATTAAGAGGAAGAGCGTGACGGCGTGCAGATTCGTGAAGCTGGTCGGAAAGCACGGATGGAGAGAGGGCGATGGTTGAAGCGCCGGGAAAAGCTTTTGAGGTAATCCGCAGCGTTTTTCAATTTTGCGCTGCGCGTTTCCTCCTGCTGGCCTTGCCTGCGATCCTGGCCTCGGCCTGTGCGACCTCCTACGACTCGAGGGGTGTGTACTACAAGGTAAGGATGGGGGACTCGGTGTGGAGGATAGCGAGCACGCACCGGGTCGATGTGCAGGAGCTGGCTGAGTTCAACAACATAATGGATCCGAACGACGTTCGGCCCGGGATGAAGCTCTACATCCCGAAGCGCCAGAAGAAGGCCGCGTTCAAAAAGCTGCCCTTCGGGCAAACGGTTGGAACCGAGAGGCGTCCATCCAAGAAATATTCGCGCAGAAAGAACGAGGCATATTCCAAGCCGATACAGCTCTACCGGGGCAGGTTCGAATGGCCGGTCGACGGTCGGCTATCGTCCCTCTTCGGACTTCGAAACGGGACCCGGCACGATGGGATAGATATAGCCGCATCCCAGGGTACCCCGATAAGGGCGTCGGCGGCAGGGCGTGTGGTATACGAGGGCAGCATGAGGGGATACGGCAAGCTGATTCTGCTTCGTCACCCGGACGATTTCTTCACGGCATACGCTCACAACAGGGTGAACAGGGTGAGGAAGGGTCAGTCCGTGAAGCAGGGCGAGCTCATAGCCGAGGTCGGCAGAACCGGCAGGGCCACCGGTCCGCACCTGCATTTCGAAATTCGGCATGGACAAACAGCGCGCAATCCCCTATTTTTCCTGCCCGAAAAAAAAGGCGCCGTGTCTGCGGCGCCGGCGCTAGGCGCTGATCGCGGCCCGGCGGGGGGAAACGGGGTCGAGGGTGAGGAGAGAGGATATGGAGACATTTCTGAAGGGTCACATCCGCGACGTTCCGGATTTCCCGAAGCCCGGCATCATCTTCAAGGACATAACCCCGCTTCTGCAGAGCCATCAGGCGTTCAGTCAGATAATAGAAAGCTTCGTGGAGAGATACTCCTCGATGAAGATCGACGCGGTGGTGGGTATAGAATCGCGCGGTTTTCTCTTCGGTGCCCCGCTCGCGCACCAGCTGGGTGCGGCGCTGGTGCCGGTCCGCAAGAAGGGCAAGCTGCCGTATAAGACCGTGGACATGTCATACGATCTTGAATACGGCTCCGCGACCATAGAGATGCACACCGATGCGATAAAGTCCGGACAGAAGGTCGTGGTGGTCGACGACCTGCTCGCGACGGGCGGCACGGCAGGCGCCGCATGCCGGCTCATAGAGGGGCAGGGGGGCGAGGTAGTGGAATGCGCCTTCGTGGTCGAGCTCTCCTTTCTCAACGGCAGGGAAAGGATATCCGGCTCGCCGGTCTATTCGCTCGTGAGCTACCGCTAGTTCGGCGCCCGTCTGGGCGCGATTTGAATTGGGTTAATATTTGTTTTTTAATATAGTTCAAATATTAGACCAATATAGTTCTAATAGAAAAACCGTCAAAGCTTCACCCGGAAGGCAATCGCCGGCCGATGGGTGGGCCCGTAGCTCAGAGGATAGAGCACCTGCCTCCTAAGCAGGGGGTCGCGCGTTCGACTCGCGCCGGGCCCACCCATCGGCCGGTTCCCTTTATGGACATACCCTTTTTCCCGAACACCGGTGACGGGACTCACTGCCTGCAGGCCGCGCTCAAGATGGCGCTTGCGGTTCACATGCCGGGGCGAAGCTTCACCTACGAGGAGCTCGACGTTATCTCGATGAAGTTGCCCGGCTTGTGGACGTGGCCGACCGCCGCCATGCTCTGGATGATGCGCGAAGGGCTTTCGCTGAAGCTGATCGAGGAGTTCGACTACCGTCTCTTCGCCGAGAGAGGCGAGGAGTACATACTGGAGCGATTCGGCCCCGAGGTGGGCAGGGCCCAGATAGAGAACAGCGACATAGCGAGGGAGGTGGAGATCGCGCGCAGCTTCGTCGAAGTCGCTCCGATCGAGGTCCGGGCCCCCGGGATCTCCGACATAACGCGCGAGATAGACCTTGGTGCGGTGGTCGTATGCAACATAAACTCCGCAGCGCTGATGGGCGTAGCGGGTTACGCCGGACATTTCGTCGTGGTGTGCGATGTCGTCGGGGATTTGGTGACGCTCCACGATCCCGGTTTGCCGCCGAGGCCGGGGCTCGTGGTTTCGACGGAAGAGTTCGAGAAGGCCTGGGCATACCCCGAGGGGAGGGACAAAAACCTTCTATCGATAGCCCGCGCGGGCTGATCCTTTAGTCAGCTGAAAATTCGAAATCAATATCAAAACCCGCTTGACAACGCCTGCTCCCGACTGCTAAATTCCTTAGTGAAATCGCCTGATTACCGCGAGGTGAGTTTATGAACAAGTCGGAACTCATCGAAAAGGTTGCGGATAGGATGTCCATAACGAAGAAGAGGTGCGAGGAGGTCGTCAACCTCATCTTCGATTCCATGACGCAGGCGATGGTGAAGGGGGATCGGATCGAGATAAGGGGTCTGGGCAGCTTCGTGGTGAAGGAATACGGCTCCTACACGGGCCGCAATCCCAGGACCGGCGAATCGATCCGCGTAAGGCCCAAGAGGTTGCCCTTCTTCAAGGTCGGCAAGGAGCTAAAGGAGCGCGTGGACGGTGAGTCGGATGGCATCAGTTCGCCTGCGCCCGCCGCTCCTCCGCCGCCGGAAGCCATCTAGAAGTAAGGTAGTTCATAATCGAGGTCGTCGGTCTTCTTTGCTCGTGCCAGGACACACCGGGGAGGACATATGGTGGTTCTGCGCGAGCGTTCTGTTTCTGAGATAAGAAAAATCCGAATGGGGGATCCCCTCTACCCCCCACTGCTCAAGACGATTCACGATCCGCCCCGCGCAATATACGCGAAGGGGGCGGTCATCGAGGCGCTTGACATGCCGACCGTGGCTATCGTCGGCTCGCGACGTGCTACGGATCACGGCAAGCGGGTGGCGGCCGAGATCGCCTGCGATCTTGCAGGGCGCGGCATCGCGATAGCCAGCGGCATGGCCTACGGAATAGACGCGGCGGCTCACCGGGGTGCCCTGGCGGGCGGGGGAGTCACGATATCGGTGTGGGGCTCTGGGGTGGATGTAGTCTATCCGGCCGCGCACAGCGGGCTTCCGTCTCAGATAGAGAGATCGGGCCTCATAGTTTCCGAGTTTTCCCCGGGCATGGAGCCCCTGCCGTCTTTTTTCCCGCAGCGCAACCGGATCATCAGCGGCCTATCAATCGCCACTGTCGTGGTTGAGGCGGCGGAGAAGAGCGGGAGCCTCATCACCGCGAGGTTCGCGCTTGAACAGGGCAGGGAGGTCTTCGCCGTTCCGGGGCGCGCCGGCGAGGCTAACGCGCGCGGGACGAACAGGCTCATACGCGACGGAGCGGCGCTCGTGGAGTGCGGCGCCGATGTCGCACAGCTGATCGCCTCGGAGCTTCCGGCAACCCAAAAATCCAAAATGGCTGGACTTTTGAAAATCGATGTGGATAAGGACTCACCGATTTTTCGCGCCATGCGTGGAAGCGGAGCCGTCTGCGTGGACTGGCTGGTCAAGACCACGAAGATCGAACCCAGCGCGGTGCTGGAAGAGCTCACCGGTCTGGTCCTGGCGGGTTGCGCAGTCGAGCTACCCGGTCACCGTTTTCGTCTGAAGGGATCCTGATGGAAAACTCCCTGGTCATCGTGGAATCGCCTGCAAAGGCCAAGACAATAAAGAAATACCTTGGGAAGGGCTTCTCGGTGCTGGCTTCCGTAGGCCATGTGATAGACCTTCCGCCCAGCGAGCTAGGTGTCGACGTCGAGAAGGGCTTCGAGCCGAAGTACGTGGTCATAAGGGGAAAGACCAAGGTCCTGAAGCAGATAACGGACGCATCCAAAAAGGCCGGAACCGTCTTCATCGCGACCGACCCCGACAGGGAGGGGGAGGCTATAGCCTGGCACATAGCTGAGAGGGTGCGCAAAAACTCGAAGGCCGAGGTCCACCGCGCGCTCTTCAACGAGATCACCGCGCCGGCCATAAAGGCCGCGATAGCCAGCCCGGCAAAGCTCGACAAAAACCTCTACGAGGCTCAGCAGGCGCGCCGCATACTCGACCGTCTCGTCGGATACAAGATCAGCCCGCTTCTTTGGGAAAAGGTGAGGAGGGGGCTCTCCGCCGGCCGCGTGCAGTCGGTCGCGGTGCGAATAGTCTGCGAGCGGGAAGCCGAGATCGAGGCGTTTGTCGCCCGCGAGTACTGGTCGGTCGTTTCCAACCTCGAAGGCAGAATTCCCCCGCCGTTCGAGGCGAAGCTCCTCAAGGTCGACGGCAAGGATGCGGATATTTCAGACGAGGCATCCGCATCGGCCGTCGTCGAAGAGCTCGGCCGCCAGAGCTTCGTCCTCTCCTCTGTCAGGAAGACGGAGCGCCGCCGCAGGCCGGCCCCCCCCTTCATAACTTCGAAGCTTCAGCAGGAGGCGGCCCGCAAGCTCGGATTCACGGCGAAGCGGACGATGGCGGTAGCGCAGTCGCTGTATGAGGGCGTGGAGGTCGGCGACGAGGGCGCGGTGGGCCTCATAACTTACATGCGAACCGATTCCCCGCGCGTCGCGGATTCCGCGGTTTCCGCGGTTAGGGATTTCATCGAAAAACGATACGGCAAGGACGCGCTTCCGAAGAAGTCGGTCAAATATCAGAGCAAGCGCGGAGCGCAGGACGCGCACGAGGCGATCCGCCCCACCACGCTTGAATTTCCGCCGGAGCGCGTCGAAGCGTTCCTGGACCGCGACCAGCTCCGTCTCTACGACCTCATCTGGAAGCGCTTCGTCGCCTCCCAGATGAACCCGGCCCTGTACGACCAGACCGCGTTCGATATAGAGGCGGGGCGTTTTCTTCTCCGCGCTACCGGCCAGGTCCTTCGCATGCCGGGCTTCATGGCCGTCTACCTGGAGGGCGAGGACGAGGAGAAGGAGAAGGACGAGGAGGAGAACCCGGTCCTGCCCGACCTCCCCGAGGGCGACGAGCTGAGTCTCATAAAGATCGAGCCGCATCAGCACTTCACGCAGCCTCCCCCCCGGTTCACCGAGGCCTCCCTGGTAAAGGAGCTCGAGGAGAAGGGGATAGGGCGCCCCTCGACCTACGCGTCCATAATGAGCGTCATACAGGACAAGGGGTATGTTCAGAAGCTGGAGAAGCGTTTTCATCCCACCGACCTTGGCAAGCTCGTAAACGGGCTTTTGGTGGCCAGCTTCCCAAGCATACTGGACGTGGAGTTCACGGCGAAGATGGAGGGCGAGCTCGACGATGTCGAGGTCGGCAAGCGCTCCTGGAAGGATGCGCTCGAGGATTTCTACGGTCCGTTCGACGAGGCGCTGTCCCAGGCGCGCAGCAAGATGCCGGACGTCAAGCGCCAGCAGCTGGCGACCGATATCGTCTGCGAGAAGTGCGGCAGCCCCATGGTCATCAAGTGGGGGAAGCACGGCGAGTTTCTGGCCTGTTCCACCTACCCCAAATGCCGCAACACGAAGGAGTTCAGCCGCGACGAGTCGGGCGAGATAAGGATAAAGGAGGCCGAGTCCACCGATGAGGTCTGCGAGAAGTGCGGTGCCCCGATGATAGTGAGGCGCGGGAAGTTCGGCGAGTTCCTCGCGTGCAGCAAGTATCCGGCCTGCAAGAACACGCGCTCCATCGGTACAGGCGTAGACTGCCCGCAGTGCGGAAAGGGGCGTCTCGTCAAGAAGAGCTCGCGCCGCGGCAAGGTCTTCTACGCCTGCGACAGGTATCCCGACTGCAAATACGCGCTGTGGGACAAACCGGTTCCCGGCCCGTGCCCCAAATGCAATTCGCCGGTGCTTGTAGAGAAGTATTCCAAGAAGAGCGGCGAGACCTCTATCGCCTGCCCGAACAAGGAGTGCGACTACAAAAGGAAGAAGGAATCCTGAAGGGGGCCCGCGCCCCGTCTACAGCCTCACTATCTTAATCGAGGATACCTTGCGAAAGTCCGCCTTCTCGGAAAGCGTCAGACCGAACGCGAGCTCCTCGACTATCCTGCCCTCCCGGCGCGTGAACTCTATCTCCTCGCCTTTGCACAGCGAGATGCCACGACCGTCCTCTATGGCGTAGCGTAGCCTGAAACGCCCTTCGCCTAGAGGTTCCACCGAGTAGGATAACTTCACCTCGACGAACCTGGTTTTCTTTCGGCCCCTTTCGTCCTCGAACGAAAAGGCCACGTCCCTTCTTATGGTTCCACCCCCGTTTTCGAACTCCCGGATCCCGGCGTCATACAGCGTCCTTTCGAACCTCTTCTCCCCGTCGGATATCCAGGCATCGTCGTCTGCGCGTACACCGGAGATCGCCGTCGCCGCGCGTATGCAGCTCATCCTGTCCGTGAATGCGATGTAGCTCTCACCCAGGGGCAAAAGGAAAGGGGGGCCCTTCGCCTCAAGGCAGGCGCCGATGAGCTCGCGGCATTTCTTCACCCCGGGCTCCCCCGGGTCGTAGGAGTCCGCTTTCTCTGCCTTCCCGCTCTTCGGGCCCCAAGCTTCGCATGCCTCCAAGGAGCGCACGCATTCGTTTGCAAACGCCCCGTCCAAAGCGGCTGCGCAGATCTTTTCGTTTGATACCGGCTCAGACATGAAAAAAACCCCTCCGTGGCTTCTTTTTC
>DAONII010000061.1:0-7331 GCA_035405085.1 bacterium
GACGACGACGTCGCGGCCATAGGTTCCGGCGGGCCGTTCGCCGCTTCGGCCGCACGCGCAATGCTTGCACACTCGTCGCTGCCGGCGGCGAAGGTCGCCGAGGAGTCGTTGAGAATAGCCTCGGATATATGCATCTACACCAACGATAAAATATCAGTAGAAGAACTCGCCTGACGGGGCCCTCACATGTCCGAAGCAAACTTCACACCGCGGGAAATCGTGTCCGAGCTCGACCGCTTCATAATAGGCCAGGGGAAGGCCAAGCGCGCCGTGGCCATAGCGCTGCGCGACCGTTGGCGCCGCCGCCAGGTCGCCGGCGAGCTGCGCGACGAGATCGTGCCGAAGAACATAATAATGATAGGCCCCACGGGCGTAGGCAAGACCGAGATAGCCAGGCGCCTTGCGCGGCTCGCGCAGGCACCGTTCATAAAGGTGGAGGCCTCGAAGTTTACGGAGGTCGGCTACGTGGGAAAGGACGTCGAGTCGATGATCCGCGAGCTTACCGAGATCGCGGTGAAGATGGTGCGCGAGGAGGAAACGGAGCGCGTGCGCGTGCGAGCCGAGGAGCAGGCCGAGGAGCGCCTGCTCGACCTTCTGCTCCCCGGATCCGATGCCGAAGCTGAAGGGGAGGGGGAACAGGGCGCCGCGGAGAAGGCGGCGGCCGCCGACAAGGCGAAGGGTACGCGCGAGCGGCTCAAGGCCCTCCTGCGCGACGGGAAGCTAGGCGACCGCACCGTGGAGCTCGACACATCGAAGCGCCCTCAGATGCCCTCTATAGAGGTGGTGGCCGCGACGAGCCTCGAGGAGATGAGCTCGAACATACGCGACATGTTCTCCGGCCTTGCAGGCGGGGGGAGGAAGACCCGCCGGATGAAGGTCCCCGAGGCGCTGGAGTTTCTGGCGCAGGAGGAGGCGGCCAAGCTCGTAGACATGGAGGCTGTGACCAAATTTGCGATAGAGCGCGTGGAGCAGAACGGGATCGTATTCCTCGACGAGATAGACAAGATCGCGGCTCCGCGCGGAGACGGGCGCGGCTACGGCCCCGACGTCTCGCGCGAGGGGGTGCAGCGCGACATACTGCCGATAGTCGAGGGCTCCACGGTTACGACGAAATACGGCGCGGTGCGCACGGACCACATCCTGTTCATAGCGGCGGGCGCGTTTCACGTCGCAAAGCCCTCCGACCTCATCCCCGAGCTGCAGGGGCGCTTTCCGATACGCGTGGAGCTCGATTCGCTCACGAAGGAGGATTTCCTGCGCATCCTTACGGAGCCGGACAACTCGCTCGTGAAGCAGTACAGTGCGATGCTCGCCACCGAGGGGCTGAGCCTTGAGTTCGACGCCGAGGCCCTTAAGGAGATCAGCGACGTGGCCGCAGAGGTGAACCAGCAGATGGAGGACATAGGTGCTAGGCGCCTTCACACCGTAATGGAGAAACTCCTCGAGGAGGTCTCGTTCCATGCGCCGGAGATGGGCGACAAAAACGTGGGCGTCGACAGGGCCTTCGTAGAGAAGAACCTCTCGGAGATAGTGAAGGACCGCGACCTCAGGAGATACATACTCTAACCAATTTCACCCAGGAGGACGGATGGCACGGCATTTCCTCACCGATTTCGATCTGAACGCTCAGGAAATAGATGACGTCTTCGGCCGGGCTGCGTGGCTAAAAGAACGGCAGAAGTCCGGCGCGCCCCACAGATCTCTCGAGGGCAAGACGCTCGGGATGGTATTCGAGAAGAGCTCCACGCGCACCAGGGTCTCCTTCGAGGTCGGCATGTTTCAGCTCGGCGGCCACGCGCTGAATCTCACGACGCAGGCCTCCCAGCTCGGGCGCGGCGAGACTTACGAGGACACAGCGCGCGTTCTCTCGCGCTACGTCGACTGCATCATGATGCGCACCTTCGAGCAGGAGCGCATCGAGCGCATGTCGCACGGATCTTCGGTGCCGGTGATAAACGGGCTATCCGACCTCGTCCACCCCTGCCAGGTGATGACCGACCTCTTCACTATAACGGAGCACAAGGGCTCGTTGAAGGACATGGTCGTCGCCTGGATCGGCGACGGCAACAACATGGCCAACAGCTGGATCTACCAGGCGATAACGCTCGGCTTCGAACTGAGGCTCGGAATACCGGAGGGGTACGACCCGCCGGCGATGATACTCGACAAACTGCGAGCCGGCGGATACGGCAACATCAAGCTCGTGCGCGACCCGCGTGAGGCGGTGGCCGGCGCCGACGTGGTAAACACCGACACGTGGATAAGCATGGGCCAGGAGGGGGAGGCGGAGAGGAAAAAGAAGAAGGCCTTCATGCCCTACCAGCTGAACCGCGAGCTGATGTCGTTCGCGAAGAAGGACGCGATCGTCCTGCACTGCCTGCCCGCGCACAGGAACGAGGAGATAACCGACGAGGTCATGGACGGCCCTCAGTCGGTCATATTCGATCAGGCCGAGAACCGCCTCCACGTTCAGAAGGCGATCCTCGAGAAGTTCATGGGCGTCAACTGGTGACGCCGTTTCCCGGAACAGCGTCGTGCCGGCGGCCCGTGAAAGCCGCGCGGTTTCTGCGCGGAGGGGTGTGAAATGGCAAACGTGATCATCGTCGGTACCCAGTGGGGCGACGAGGGGAAGGGCAAGATAGTGGATCTGCTCACGCCCTCGATAGACGTGGTCGTGCGCTACCAGGGAGGGGCGAACGCAGGGCACACCGTGATCATCGGCGAGCAGAAGACGATCCTGCACCTCGTCCCCTCAGGCATCCTCCACGAGAAGTGCCTCTGCATAATCGCAAACGGGGTCGTGGTGGATCCCAAGGTCCTCATCGACGAGATCGACGGCCTTCACCAGCAGGGCTACTTAAAGGATCCCTCGCGCCTGCTCCTTTCGGCGCAGGCTCACCTGGTGCTCCCGTACCACAGGCTGATCGACGGGCTTCGCGAGGAGGAGGCGGGCGGCGCGAAGATCGGAACGACCGGCCGCGGGATAGGGCCCGCCTATGAGGACAAGGTCTGCAGGATAGGCATCCGCGCGGGCGACCTCGTCGATGCGGGCAGGTTTTGCCGCCGTCTCGAGGCTGTTTTGCCGATAAAGAACCGGACGATCGAGATGCTGGGCGGCAAACCCGTCTCCTTCGACGAGCTGGCCGCGGAGGCGGAAGGGTGGTCTGCGAGGCTCGGGAGGCACGTGGTTGATTCCGAGGCGCTGCTCCACGAACAGATAGCCAAGGGGAAGAGGATCCTCTTCGAGGGTGCGCAGGGGACGGCGCTCGACATAGACCACGGCACATATCCGTTCGTAACGTCGTCGAACACGGTCTCCGGCGGCGCGTGCTGCGGCGCGGGCGTAGGGCCCACGATGATCGACGAGGTGCTGGGCATCGCGAAGGCATACACGACGCGGGTCGGAAACGGCCCTTTCCCGACGGAGCTCTCCTGCGAGGTCGGCGAAAAACTCCAGACGAACGGGAAGGAGTTCGGCTCCACGACCGGCCGCCGCCGGCGGTGCGGCTGGTTCGACGCGGTCGTGGCGCGCCATGCCGTCCGTGTGAACGGCGTAACGATGCTCGCCATAACGAAGCTCGACGTTTTATCCGGAATAGATACCCTCAAGATCTGCACCGGCTACAGGGTGGGCGGCGAGACGATCGACCACTTCCCATCGTCGGTTGAGCGCTTCGACAACCTCGAGCCCGTCTACGAGGAGATGCCCGGCTTCTCGGAGGATATATCCTCTGCTCGCAGCTTCAAAGATCTTCCGAGGAACGCGCAGGGATACGTCGAGCGCGTCGCAGAGCTCTGCGGGTGCAGAATCTCGATAATCTCTGTCGGCTCCGAGCGAAGCGAGCACATCATGATAGAGAATCCCTTCTGACGGACGGGGTATCCGTTTTGGATGTGATCGATCACACAGCGGCGGTACTTCGCGCCTTCGACATAGAGCCGAAACCCCTCGACCGCATAATCGAGAGCTACAACCGACGGCACCGCGAGCTTTCCAGCCGCGCCCGCCGCATCGTGGCCGAAGCCGCGTTCGGCGTCCTTCGCTGGCGCAGGAAGCTCGACGGCTGGCTTTCGATGCAGGGAATAGCCCGTCCCGACAACAGGGTTCGCGCGGCGCTCTTTTTGCTCTGGGCGTCCCCCGACTTTGAACACCGTCTCGATCTCGGGGGGCTTTCGCGCGCCTTTGGCGTAGAGCCTCCGCGGGAGAGCTCCATGCCGAAGAATTTCCCCGGCGGTGTTGCCGCCTTCAATTCGTTTCCCGATTTTCTCTACGATATGATGAGGAAGGGCCGCGGAGCAAACGAGGCGGCGGCGCTCGCTTCAAGCCTCAACTCCCAGGCGACGCCCTCGCTTCGAATCAACGCGCTGAAGGCGGGCCGCGGCGAGGCGGCGGCAGGCCTCGCCGCCGAAGGTGTCGCCACATCGCCTGCGCCCCTGTCCCCCTACGGGTTACTTTTGGAGAAGAGGGCGCATGTCGAGGGAACCGCCGCCTACAGGCGTGGGCTCGTCGAGATCCAGGATGAGGCGAGCCAGCTATCGCTCATCGCGGCGGATCCGAGGCCGGGCGAGACGGTTTTGGACGCGTGCGCGGGGGCAGGCGGCAAGACGATCATGGCGGCGATGCTCATGGAGAACAGGGGGCGAATCGTCGCATCCGACATCGATTCCGCAAAGCTAAAGGAGCTCGCCAGGAGGGCGTCGCGCGCCGGCGCAGCCTGCATAGAGGCCATGGGCTCCGGGGCGCTCTGCCGTCGAACTGACCTTAAGGGTAAAGCCGACCTGGTGATCATCGACGCCCCCTGCTCCGGAACGGGAACCCTTCGACGCGCCCCCGATCTGAAATGGCGGATCTCCTCCTCCGATATCGAGCGTATGAGGCTCCTTCAGATGGAGCTTTTGATAAAGTACTCCGACTTCGTTCGCCCCGGAGGCAGGATCGCCTACATAACCTGCAGCATACTGGATGTCGAAAACGAGCGCGTCATCGAGGAATTCGCGAAGGGAAAGAAGCTTGAGGTCATGAACGCGGCCGCCTCCTTCGACAGGCACGGGGTGAACCCCGAGCGAATAGTCACGCCGGAGGGGTATTTCAAAACGGATCCGCGGGGAGGGATGCGGGACGGCTTCTTCACGGCCGTGATCGGAGGGTTCTGACTTTCAAGGGACAAAAAAACGCCGAGGCTGAGAACGGGTGGCCATTTCCTCCTCTTCCGACCCCGCCAGGGGCCTGTTCATGGTGGCTAACACCCAGCTCCCAACCTCGACAACTGCATTATAACAGAGTGCGGCGCTCTCTTGAAAGGGAATATGTCTTTGAAGCGGTTCGCCGCATGAATTTACCGGTTTGACTTTATTTAATATATTAGATTAACTATATTATATAGAAGTTTGTAATTAAAAGATATATTGGAGGTATGGCATGATAAAAAAGATAGGTATTCTTACCGGCGGCGGCGATTGTCCGGGTCTCAACGCTGTCATCCGCGCGGTCGTCAAGGGTGCGATACGCGAGTTCGGATGGTCCTGCTTCGGCATCCATGACGGCTACGATGGGCTCATACACGGCAAGGGGCGAATGCTTGATTCCTCCTCCGTATCCAACATCCTGCCTATAGGCGGGACGATTCTGGGCACTTCGAACACCGCCAATCCCTTCGAGTATGCGAGCATGAGGCGAGGCAAGCTCGTGAAGGAGGATCTCTCGGGCCAGGCGATGGGGTGGGTGAAGAAGTGGAAGCTCGATGCGCTCGTCGCCATCGGCGGGGACGGAACCCTTTCGATAGCGCGGCGGATGCAGAAGCTGGGCCTCAAGGTCGTTGGAATACCCAAGACGATAGACAACGACCTTAGCTCCACCGACATAACGTTCGGCCACGACACCGCCACGCAGATAATAAGCGACGCGATAGACCGCCTTCACACGACCGCGCAGTCCCACCATCGCGCGATAGTGGTTGAGGTGATGGGGCGTTACGCCGGCTGGCTAGCGCTCCACGGTGGCCTCTCGGGGGGAGGGGACGTGATCTTGATACCCGAGATACCCTTCAGCATGGACGCGGTGATACGCGCCATCGAGCTGCGGACGGACATCGGGCGCCGCTTCAGCATAGTGGTCGTGGCGGAGGGGGCGCGCGAGCGCGGAAAGGGCCTCGTCGTGAGGAGGCGCATAGAATCGAGCCCGGATCCGATAAGGTTGGGCGGCATAGGGCAGACTGTGGCCGACGAGATTGAGCGAAGGACCGGGATCTCCAGCCGCATAGTGGTGCTGGGCCACCTGCAGCGCGGCGGCACCCCGACCGCTTTCGACCGCATACTCGCCACCCGCTTCGGATCACATGCCGTTCACCTGCTCCGCCGGGGGGGCTTCGGCAGGATGGTCGCCCTGCGCAACGGGCGGATCTCCGATGTCCCGATAGAGGATGCGGTCAAAAAGCTAAAGCTCGTGCCGCGAAAACACAGCCTGCTCGAGTCCGCCAGGTCGATCGGCACCTCCTTCGGCGATGAGAGGGAGTAGGCCGCAGGCTGAAAATGCCAGCTGTTGATATTTTCAGCTTGACAAAAAGAGTGTCAATTATGAAATTTCTATCAAGGCTTTAATGGAGAGGCCTTCCGACACTACAAGGGGGTACAGGAAATGGAGATAAAGGAAGTTTTGACGACGTTCGAGGCCGCGAAGCTATGCCACGTGAGCTACAACACGATAAAGAACTGGATAAAGCGCGATCTGCTCGACGCATACAGGACCGCCGGCGGGCATCTGAGGATAAAGACCACCGATCTCGAGGTCTTCTGCCGCGAGCACTCCATACCGATGGACCGCGAGGCGCTGCCGCAGTCGCGAAAGGTCCTGGTAATAGACGACGAGGAGTCCATACGCGTGGCGCTGCAGGAGGCGCTGCAGCAGTATCCGGAGAAGTTCGACGTCTATACCGCGGCCGATGGCTTCGAGGCCGGCTCGCTCATGGAGTCGGTGCGGCCGGACCTCGTTATTCTGGACCTGGTGATGCCCGGCATGGACGGTTTCAAGGTCTGCCAGAACATACGCCGGTCGCCTTCGCTCAAACACGTCAAGATAGTGGTGCTCACGGGGTTTCCGTCGGACCGCAACGTCGAGCGTGCGACCGAGCTCGGCGCCGATCTATGCCTAGCTAAGCCGATCGATCGTTCCGTCCTTTTCGATACCATCAAGGGCCTGATGGAACCGCGCCGTGGGGTGCGTGGCCGCAGGCGCAAAAAGGTCTCCAGGCGCAAGAAATAAAGGCCTGCACCGGTCAGATGCCAAGCGAAGGTGTTTCAAATAGACGCGCTGGTGAAGAGGCCGGCGGCTTCGT
>DAONII010000062.1:0-7278 GCA_035405085.1 bacterium
CGCGCAATATATCAGATAGCGCCCGGGGGAGTAAAGTTTTAAGCCCTCACCTGCCTATAACGATGAATTCGAAACCGCAGTTCGGAAGGGACCCGCAGTTGGCGGTGAATCCGCCCGCCTCCCTCTCCACCGTGAACGCGTGCGGAGAGGTTATTATCGCGTAGTCCGCACTCTGCATAGGCTGCGAGAATGATATCCGGCACTGGGTCGCGCCCCAGCTCGACGCGGAGGCGTTGGCCAGGCTCGCCGCAACCGGCACGTTCTGACAGGCGATTACCCGCCCCCACGCATTGGGATGAAACTGGGGAACGGGAGGCTGGGTTACCGAAGGGTCTATCGCGTTGAGCCTCTGCGTGATGGCCGCATCCGCCTCCTGTCTCGCGACCGCCTCGGCCGCGACCGATGCCGACAGGGATGAATCGCCCTGCTGCCTTGCCGAGACCTCCGAGGTTATCCTGGAGTCCCTGACACCTATCGCGGCGTCGAAATCGGCGAGAACGCCCTGCAGGTTGCCGGAACTCGAATACGAAAACGACGGCTCGACGCCGATCGATGCGGCCGCCGAGCCCTCCGAATACATCGTCGGCAAATCGCCCCTGACCAGCACCTCGTCGTCGCCCGCGGCGGAGTCAGACAGGGTCTCGACGAGCCTGCCGAAGAGGTCCGCCTCAAGCGCCTCGAAACCCACCCCCCCTTCTGCTACGCGGTTCGCCTCGTTCGCATAGAGAGCATACGGCACGGACGCAATCTCCATCGGCACGGAGGACGGCTGACCCGCAACCTCCGCCTCGATATAGCGGGCCTCTTCTGTGTCGAGCACCGACGAGGGAATCCCGCCGGTCGGGGCCCCGCTTGCGGAGATTCCGTTCCCCAGCAGAACGGAGATCTGCCCGCGAATCGCATCCGGCGTCTGACGTTCCTCGTAGAGCACGCCTCCCGCTTCGTCGAGCACCCGCATCATGAGGTCCACCGGGCCGTCGGGAACCGGATTCCCCCCGTCGTCATACAGGGAGGACTGGAAGAGAAGCACCTCCGGGACCTGCCTGCCCCAGGCAGAGACCCCCTGCGCAAAGACAGCGAGCGATGCGATAAGACAGAATACGGCTCTCTTCATGACTCCCTCCTATCAGCGCGCGATGAACTCGACGCGCCTGTTCTTTCTCCAGGCGGACTCGTCGTGGCCCGCATCCAGAGGCTTTTCTTCACCGAATGAAACGACGACCAACCGCGCCTCGTCCTCTACGCCTGCGCGCATGAGCGCCGCCTTTACCGCGCGGGCGCGCCTGTCGCCGAGCTCCAGATTCATCGCCTTCCCCCCTCGTTCATCGCAGTGCCCCGCGAGAACGAGCTGGGCTCCTGCCTGGCCTGACAGCCAGGCGGCGTTCTCCATCACCTTGAAGATATCCTCTCTGCGAACAGACGAACGCCCCGTGGAGAAGCGGACTGCGGGATGGGGAGGGCTGCCCGCGATTGTAGCTGCTCCCCCGCCTGCAGCAGCTCCGCCGTGATGTGCACATCCCGCCATCAACAGAACGGCCGAGGAGGCCAAAAGGGACTTCGCGATATTCATCTCACATACCCTCCCCGACTGAGCCGAAACGGAAGGAAGCGCCCGCCGTATCGGCGCCGGCGCCGAAGAACGGAGCTCCCCGCCGCTTCGAACCGTCGAGCAGCTTTACGAGTACAGACGAGCTTCGGCCGGTGACCAGATCGCGCACGACGAATCGGCGATCGCCTGGGGGCATTACGAGCGGGGAGAGTTTCCCGGTTCCCGTGGCTACATCCAGCTGTATCTCGGCGACACCCAACGAGGCGTCCGCAATCCCCGAAGAAACGCCGTCTGAGATCTCCTCCGCGACTACGGGGTTTTGGGGGTCCGAGAAGAGCCTGAACACCAGCCTCGTGTTGTCGATCGCCGCGCCGTCTCTGATGTTCGTGAAGATCGGAACCGCCTGCATCTGCACCTCCACCGGGGTTAACCCCTCGGTTATCGAGACGCCCGACGACTCGCCCGCGCGGATCGTCGCGCCGTTTGGATTGACCGCCACCACGGACACGGTCCGGTCCCGACCCACAGGGACTCCGTCAATGATCCCTTCGGTAGCGTCCCCTTCGAACGACGCCTCGATCGGCTCGGCAATGCCCTCCCCCTCGATCGTCACGACGTAGCTCTCAACCCTTCCGTGCCGCGCGTTCGGGTCGAAGCTCTTTGAATTCGACACGACGACGGCAACCGACCCCTCGCCCGGGGCGCCCGCCACACCACAACCCGCAGTCGCCACCGCCAAAACCAGCAGCCCGATATGGATCTTCATCCCCATCCCCCTCGCTTTCCTTGCCTGCCTTGCCTGCCTTGCCTGCCTTGCTTGCCTCTTGCTTCTCTAGCTTCTTTAGCTTCTCTAGCTTCTTAGCTTCTCCAGCTTCTTGCTTCTTGCTTCTCGCTTCTCGCTTCTTGCTTCTTGCTTCTTGCTTCTCGCCTCTTGCTTCTCGCCTCTACCTGAATTCCACCCTCACGCTTCCCCTGTCGCCGGACCCGCCGGAGAAGGCGGCGGCGAGCCCCCCTCCGATTCCTCCGGCGATTATCGTCCCCAATATCGCCCAGAAAGCGGCCCTCTTCGTGAGCGGACGCTTTCTCTTCGACAGAAGCGCGGGGTTTGCCGAACCGACTTCGCCGATCGTCCGCGGGTCTTTCGACGCCATGTCTTCGGAAACCTGGACCGCCAGAGACTGGGTCATCCTCGCCATCGTCTCGGCAAAAAGCCCCTCATCCGCATCGAAGATCAACGGTCTGGAACTGACCCTCGTGGCGCCGTCGACCGCGCAAAGCGAGTAGCGGACACCGCCCCCATGTTCGACCGCATTGACCAAAACCACGCTGTCCGCCTTCATGAGATCGGCCACGCGAAGGGCCTCGGCTACCGCGGCCCTGAAACCCAAACCCTCCGTGGCCCGCCTCGAACCCCTTTTAAGCCACCTGAGCCTCTCCTTCAGTTTCACCTCGGCGCCGGCGGCTATCTTCACCTCGCGATCGGCCCCCTCGTATCGGCTGGCCCTGACGGAAACCCTGTAATCGCCGGCGGGCAACTCCTCATCGAACGGGGTCGCCCCGTGTTTCACTCCGTTTATAAAGACCTCGGCCGCCTCGGGGCGGCTGCGCACGACGAGCCTGCCCGCGCCACCGGAGAAAAGGGCGCTCTTCTCTTTTTCGAGGGCCTTTACCAGGCTGGGCGGATATTCCTCCGCGGCGAGGTCAAGGCGGTGGTCTATTTTGAGCGCCGAGGAGAGGTGTTTCGAGACCGCCGAGGAATCGCCGTGGGCTCGCGCGAATACAGCCGCCGTTACATGCGCGTCGAGCAACAAAGCGCCGTCCCGGGACGAGTCTGCGGGCTGCCCTTCCAACTCCGAGAAGGCGCGGTCGAGCGCCTCCCGGGCGCTATCGGCCCTGAACGCGAAGAAGTGACGCTTCGCCTCGGACAAAGCCTCAGCACCAGCCTTCGCCGAAGGCCCGATCTCCCCCGAGGCCGCGTGGTAGCCGGCCACATCGGCGACGAGCCTGGAGTCGATTATGTGAAGGCCGGAGGCCAGCCTCATGCCGTCGGCGACTGCAGCAGCCGCCTTTGCGCTTTCAACGTCCAGCTCGCCGTCCGCGACAGGCACGATTGCAATCGACGAAACGCGAGCCGGCTCCGGAAACGCGAACTCGCTGCTGCCCGCGAGACATCTCCCGGGAGGAAAGATGATCGAAGAGGTGAATACGAAGACCAGGACTTTCGATAGCGCCTTTTGCATGGCGGCATCAAAAGCAAGAGGCGTGCCAGAGCTCTAATCAAAGAGGATTGAACGTCACAAGGCGACGAATGGAGGTTTCTGAACATTCTGTTCGGGATGCCGGACCCCCCGTCGGGGCATCTATCGTTCGAGGGCGTGAACAGATATCCTGAACAGGAGTACGGTATTTTGAACTCGAATCGTTGACCGGGAACCCCCGATAATATAGATGCAGGGGCATGGTCAGGCGAGTCGACGCGAAGGAGAAGGTTACAGGGCGCGCAATCTACGCAGACGACCTTTGCTTCGACCGGATGATCCACGCGGCGCCTCTTCACTCCGCATGGCCCAGCGCAAAGATAGTCGGGATCTCCACGGAGCGAGCCCTCGCCCACCCGGGCGTGGTTGACGTAATCACCGCAGCCGACATCCCCGGAAAGAAGCAGGTCGGCGGGATAATCGCGGACCAGTTCATAATAGCCGACGACCGCGTGCGCTACTCGGGGGATGTGGTGGCGGTCGTCGCCGCCGAAACGCCGGCCGCCGCGCGGGAGGCCGCAGGGCTCATCGAGGTCGAATACGAGCCGGAGAGTCCGATCCTCTCCCCGGAGGAGGCCTTGAAGCCGGGCGCCCCCAGGATGCACCCGGGGCGGAACAACGTGGTCACCACGTTCAGGGTCCGGCATGGCGACGTCAAAAGGGGATTTTGCGCCTCCGATATCGAGGCCGAGGCCGAGTTCAACACCCAATTCATCGAACACGCATACATGGAGCCGGAGTCCTGCGTGGCGGTGCCGGAGCCGGACGGCTCCGTAACAGTCTACGGCGGGATGCAGCATCCGTTCTCGTCTCGGCGCTTCGTCGCGGCGGCCACGGGCCTTCCGCTCGCGATGGCGCGAGTGGTGCAGACAACCCTCGGCGGCGGCTTCGGCGGGCGCGACGACACGATAGCGGCCATCTGCGCGCGAGCGGCGGTCCTCGCCTTGCGCACGAATCGGCCGGTGAAGATGACCTACACGCGCGAGGAGTCGGTGCGCGAGAGCTACAAGCGACATCCGTTTCATCTGCGCTACAGGGCGGGAATCGGACGGGACGGGAAGTTCAGGGCGATGGAGGTCGACATCACGGCCGATTCCGGCCCCTACTGCTCCGTCTCCCCGTTCGTCATCTGGCGTCCGACGGTCCAGTGCACAGGCCCCTATGCGGTCCCGAACGTGCACTGCGACACTCGGGCGGTTTACACGAACAACACCTTCACCGGCGCGATGCGCGGCTTCGGCTCGCCGCAGCACGTCTTCGCGTGCGAGCAGTTCATCGACATATGCGCGGAAAAGGCGGGACTGGACCCGCTCGAGTTCAGGAAGCTCAACTTCTTCAGGCAGGGCACGATCACGCACACCGGCCAGAAGCTCTCGGGCCACAAGGTCTCGCTCGAAGAAGTCACCGACAGGGCGCTTAAAGCCATAGGCTGGAAAAAGAAATATCCGCTCTCCTCGCGCGGCAAACCGGGCGACGACGGCCTCCTCCGCGGAGTCGGGTTCGCATGCTCGTACCGAGGCTGCTCGCTCGGGGCCGAGGGAAACGACTTCTGCTCCGCCATCGTAAACGTGCAGCCCGACGGCTCCGTGCTCCTCGAGGTGGGCGTCTCGGAGAACGGCCAGGGGCTCAAGACCGCGATGGTCCACATCCTCGCGGTCGAGCTTGGCATACGCGAGGAGAGGATACGCTTCGTCGACACCGACACCAGCTCGATACCCGACGGCGGCCCCACGGTCGCCTCGCGCGGCACGATCGTCGGCGGCGGCGCCGTGGTAGACGCCGCAAAAAAGATCAGGGATCTCATGGCCCCGGTCCTCAAGGATTTGATCGGCGCCTCCAAAAAGGGGTACGCCTATCGCAGGGGGAGGATCGCGAATCCGTCGAACGGGAAATCGGTCTCGTTCGAAAAGGCTGTCGCGAGTTGCCACGCCAGGCGCATGTACCTTCACGCGCTTGGGGCGTGGCAGGGCCCCCGGGTGAGCTGGGATGAGAAGACCGGCCAGGGAAACGCATACTTCACGTATGTCTACGGCTGCCAGGCCTGCGAGCTCACGGTCGACCCGAGAAGCGGCAGGGTGAAGGTCATCAGGGTCGCCGCAGCGCACGAGGTCGGAAAAGCGATAAATCCCCAGATGGCGCTCGGCCAGGTCTTCGGCGGCATAATGATGGGGCTGGGCTTCGCGCTGACCGAGGAGATAAAACACGAAGACGGCGTGATCCAGAACCTCAACTTCAACACCTACAGGATTCCACGCTCTACCGACGCTCCGGAGATGACCGCGATACTCGTCGAGAACCCCGACAGCTGCGGCCCGTGGGGGGCCAAATCGCTCGGCGAGCCGACAAACGAGATCATGGGCGGCGCAGTGGCGAACGCTATCGCCGCCGCGACAGGCAGGCGAATATTCAGGCTGCCGATCACGGCCGAAAGGATCAAGGCGGCGCTTGGAGTTCCGGAGCCGGAGGTAAAGAGATGAAGAGCACCTTCCGCATGAAGGTAAACGGCGCGCTGCGCGCAATCGAATGCGAGCCGGACGAGACGCTCCTCGACGTGCTGCGCGAAAGGCTCCGCCTCACCGGCACGAAGCGCGGCTGCGACATCGGCGTCTGCGGAACATGCACGGTCATCGTCGACGGAAAGGCAAGGCGGGCATGCAAGGTCAAGATAAAGGACGTGGCCTCTGAGCAGGGAGCGGACAGGGTGGAACGCGAGATCCTAACCATCGAGGGGCTCGAGAGAAACGGGGAGCTCCACCCTGTACAGCAGGCCTTCGTCGACTGCGGCGCGATCCAGTGCGGCTTCTGCACGCCGGGCATGGTGATGCAGGCGCTCGCGCTGCTGAACGAAAACCCGAGGCCGTCGCGCGACGAGATAAAGAAGGCCTTCGTCGGCAACCTCTGCCGCTGCACCGGATACGAGCAGATATTCGATGCGGTGGAGGAGGCCGCAAAGAGGATGAAACCGTGAAGAGGAAAACAGCGATCGCGGCTCTTTTGCTTGCCATCCTCTTTGCAGGCGTCTTCGGCGTCGCCACATGGGGTGCCGGCGAGGCGAAGAGGATGATAGAGGAACGCCGGCACGACATCGCCGGCCTCGCACTCGAAGCCGGGGGTTACGAGATCGGCTGGGGGCTCGGAAAACTCACCCTCTCCGACATCAGGATATACCCCGCCGGGCGCGAAAACGAAGAGGACATCCTGGCCTCAGCCGACAAACTCCTGGTGCGGGTCGCACCGCTCGCCATCCTTCGCGGAACCCTCCACGCACGAGAGATACGCCTCGTTCGCCCCTCGATAAACTACATCGTCACCGGGAAGAAGAGCTCGAACTGGGACGCCCTTCACCTTGGCAACGGGAAAGATGTGGGCGAAGAGAGTGGTGGCTCCGAGGAGGATTCCGCCCTCGAGCTTGTGGTCGACGAGGTGAAAATAGAGGGCGGAGAGCTCTCGTACAGAAACAGCGTGAAGGGA
>DAONII010000063.1:0-1809 GCA_035405085.1 bacterium
TGGGAAAGGTCGCCTGGGACGGAATCGCGGCGGTCGAGAGCGAACAGGACGTAGAATTCGCCAGGGAATCCGCCCCGGCGCTCATAAAGACTCTCGAGGTGCTCCGCAGCGGAAACAAACGCGATTTCCGATCGCTCGTGTTGATCTCGCAGTCATACGGCCAGTTCGCGTTCGGCTTTCTCGAGGAGGACATGCTGCGCCTGCCTGTCGAGGACGCAAAATACAAGGCCGCGCGCGAGCGCGCCGCCCTCTTCTACGGACGAGGGCGCGATTTCGGAATCGCGGCGCTCGTGACGCGCGGCATGGGCAAGGCCTTCAAGTCACCCTTTCCTGAATTCAAGGCGGCGCTCCGAAGGCTTGGCAAAAAGGACGTGCCGGCTCTCTTCTGGACCTCCTTTTCCTGGGCCGGGCACCTGAACCTCAACCTCGACGATCCGGCCTCGATAGCCGATCTCCCGAGGATCGAGGCCATGATAGACAGAGCCATAGAGCTGGACCCTGGCTTCTATTTCGGATCGGCTCTCGCGATGAAGGGGGTCATCGCCTCGGCGCGCCCCGCAATGCTTGGCGGCAGGCCAAACGAGGCGCGCGCAAGCTTCGAGAAGGCGATGAGGGCCGCACCCGGCTACCTGATGACCAAAGTCCTCTTCGCCCAGTATTTCGCCAGACAGCAGATGGACGAAGAGCTCTTCGGCTCCCTGCTCAGAGAGGTTCTGGCGGCCGACGCGGCTGCGCTGCCTGAGCAGAGGCTGGCGAACGAGCTCGCGAAGCGGAGGGCCTCGCTTCTTTTGGGGATGCAGAAAAAACTGTTCTGACCATGGAGATGATATGAAACGGATAATTCTTTTGGTTGCGACCATGATGCTGGCGGTCTCGGCGGAGGCAGGCGCCGCGACGGAGATAAAGCTCGCCATACTGGCCCCCGAGGGCACCGCCTGGCACAAGGTGATGACCGCGTGGGACAAGGAGCTGCAGCAGAAGACTCAGGGCCGCGTAAAATTCAAGATCTACGCCGGCGGTTCGATGGGCGACGAGCAGGATATCGTGAGGAAGATGCGCATAGGTCAGGTGCACGCAGCCGGCTTCACAGGGCTCGGCCTCGGCATAATCAACCCGGCGGTGAGGGTCCTGGAACTCCCGATGCTCGTCTCGAACTATGCGGAGGCGGACGCGGTTACGAAGAAAATACAGCCGAAGCTGGAGAAGGGTTTCGACGAAAAGGGCTTCGTATTCCTGGGTTGGGCCGAGACCGGCTTCGTAAACGTCTTTTCGAACAAGCCGATATCCACGCTCAAGGACATGAGCGGGATGAAGATGTGGGCGTGGGAGGGGGACCAGCTTGTTGCCGAGATGTACAAGGCCTTCAAGATCGTTCCGATCCCGCTGCCCATCACCGACGTCCTCACCTCCCTGCAGACGAAGATGGTCGACGCGGTGTACACGCCGCCGCTCGGCGCGATAGCCCTTCAGTGGTTCACCGCGGTCAAATTCATGTCGGATTTGAAGCTCGCCGATTCGACCGGCGGCATACTTATAACGAAGAAGGCCTTCGCTTCGCTCTCGCCGGCTGATCAGAAACTGCTGAGGGAGACCGGACGGAAATTCGCGGCCGAGCTCGTAAAACAGACCCGCTCCGATAACGAGAAATCCTACGCTACCATAGCTAACGCCGGCATAAAGACCGTTAAGGTGGATGCCGAAGAGGTCGAGAAGATACGCGCGACCTCGCGCGAGGTCTGGAAGGCTCTCGTCGGAAAGCTCTATTCACAGGAACTCTTGAACGAGGCAATAGCCGCAGCGGGAAAGTGA
>DAONII010000063.1:1909-7229 GCA_035405085.1 bacterium
TCCCAGGTGGTGCTGCGCAATTTATTCGACAGCGGAATAGACTGGGCGGATTTGGCCGCGCGCAACATGGTCCTATGGGTTGCGTTTCTCGGCGCCATGCTTGCAACCCGCTCCCGCTCCCATATCGCCATCGACGTCCTAACCCGTTTCATGCCCCGCGTTCCCAGAAACGCTCTGCGCGTTGTCCTCGACGCATTTTCCTGCTTTATAGCTTTTCTTTTGGCCAGGGCGGCCCTGGCGTTCGTGCTCGGGGAAAGGGCTGCGGGCGGCGTGATATTCGAGGGGATGCCCGTATGGGTGGCGATGTCCATAATACCGTTCGGCTTTGCGATGATATCCCTTGAATATGCAATCGGAATAGGCCTCGATATCTGGCGGATCACCACCGCCGGAGCCAAGGACTTTGAGGCGGGCAGGGGGCGCGGATGACCTCACTACCCCTTGCCGCGATAATAGGCGGGGCCGTGTGCGGGGCTCCGCTTTTCATAATCTTCGGCGCGCTCGCTCTCCTGCTGTTCCACGCTCAGGGAATAGACACTCAGGCGGTCATAATCGAGATGGTGAGGCTCGCATCCGCGCCCACGCTCATCGCGATACCGCTCTTTACATTCGCCGGGTACCTCCTTGCGGAGTCGAAATCCCCCCAGCGAATCGTGAACCTGTGCAGGGCGCTGTTCGGGTGGATGCCCGGGGGACTGGCGGTGGTATCGCTCGTAGCATGCGCCTTCTTCACCGCCTTCAACGGCGCATCCGGAGTTACTATAATAGCCTTGGGCGGGCTGCTCTTGCCCATCCTCGCGAAGGAGAAATACCCCGAGAGATTCTCGATGGGGCTTCTGACCGCCGGCGGGAGTCTGGGCCTGCTCTTTCCCCCTTCCCTCCCCCTCATACTGTATGCGCTTATGGCACGGGTGAACGTGGAGGCGCTCTTCCTGGCCGGGATACTCCCGGGCATCATGATCGTCCTGATGCTGTCGCTTTACAGCATGCGATCCGGAGCAAGGGCCCAGGTGGACCGCGAACCTTTCAGGTGGAACACGATACGCACCGCGCTTTGGGAGGCGTTCTGGATAATACCTCTTCCGTTCATAGTGCTGGTGGGCATCTACGGCGGCTTCTTCACCGCATCAGAAGCGGCTGCGGTTACAGCGGTATACGTCCTGTTCGTGGAGCTCGTCATCTACCGCGATATCAAGCCGTTCAGGGACGTGCCGCGAATAGCCGCAAACTCGATGGTGCTGGTGGGCGGCGTTCTGATAATTCTCGGATGCGCGCTGGGCTTCACGAACTACCTCGTCGACGAACAGGTCCCGATGAAGATTTTGGCCTTCATGCGGGAGTTCATAACGAGCAAGGTGATGTTTTTGGCCGTCCTGAACGTATTCCTCCTTGTGGTCGGCTGTCTGATGGACATCTTCTCGGCGATCATAGTCGTGGTGCCGCTGATAGTTCCCGTGGCTAAGGAATTCGGCGTCGATCCGGTGCACCTCGGCATCATATTCCTGCTCAACCTCGAAATAGGCTACATAACGCCGCCGGTCGGAATGAACCTCTTCATATCGAGTTTCCGCTTCAAGAAACCGCTGCCGGAGCTGATCCGCTCCACGTTCCCCTTTCTGCTTGTCATGCTCGTCGCCCTGCTGATCGTAACTTACGTGCCCGACATCTCGCTGGCCCTCGTGAAGCTCTTCGGAAAATACTGATGGAGCCGCAGGGCTTCGCTGCCCGATGCACGCCGGTGCACCCGTAGCCGGAAGAAAACCTGAATAATTCGGGCTGGCGGTCTTCTGGAATGGGTTTACTTGAGGATGAAATCGGTGAAGCAGCTCGGAGTGGAATCCATGCAGCGGGCCAGAAGCCTCACGTAGCCGAAGAAGCCGAAGAGGGTTATGAGCACGAACGGATGCGTTATGATGTGCCTAGCTGTGATCGTTCCGCGTATCATCTCTGCCCCCTCGTTCCTTCCCCTTCACCCATAGTTTATGCATAATGGATGCCATCCCGGAGCAGGATGACTCGGATCAAATAGTTCAATTATATCGGATAATTAAAAGGAAACAGCCGTTTGGCCGCGTTTATCATTTTGGAGTCCCCGCCCTCTCATATTGAGGGGGAAAGGCCCCAGCTACTCGAACTTTATCTCCACCACCTCGAAGAGGCGCTCCCCCTTCGGGGTCTTCACCCTGACCTCGTCCCCCTCCTCCTTGCCTATTAGGGCCCTCGCTATCGGCGACTCTATCGATATTAGGCCACAGGATATGTCGGATTCGTCCGTGCCCACGATCGAGTACGAGATGTGTTCCTCGTTGTCTATGTCCGAGAGTTTCACCGTCGCGCCGAAGACGACCTTCTCTGATTCGATCTTCGAGGGGTCGATGACCTGCGCTACCGATAGCTTGTGCTCGATCTCCTTTATCTGCTGGCTTATCTGGAGCTGACGCTCCTTCGCTATGTCGTATTCGGCGTTTTCCGAGAGGTCGCCGTGACCCCTGGCCTCCTCGATGGCGGCGACCACCTTCGGCCTCTCCACCTGTTTTAGGAACTTCAGCTTCTCCTGGAGCATCCTGTGCCCTTTAGGCGTCATGGGAACTCGCTGCACCATTGAATACCTCCTCACTCGCGGCCAAAATAATTCCCGCCTTCGCGGCTCAACCTGAAGGCGGGGCTCTCTACTTTTCGAAGGCTATCACAGGCGTTCGGCTTCGGTCAAGGAGGAGTAAAGTTGACAATTTCCTCTCCGTCTATAGATTGCGGACATGGGCGAACTCATACCGATACATTCCAGGAGAACATTCACGAGGGAGGAGGCTGAGAGCCTGCTTCCGATAGTTCGCAGGATAACCGAGACGGCCGCCGTCCAGACGAAGGACTTGGGCGAGCAGCTCAGGTGGGTGCCCGCCGATGAGCCGCTCTCAAGCAGACTTCGTCAGGACATGGATCTGGTCGTGCGCCGCTGGGCGGTGAAGGTCAAGAGGCTCGGCTGCGCTCCGCGCGGCATGTGGCTTGTCGACTTCGACGCCGGCGACGGCTGGTTTTCCTGGCGCTACGGCGACGAGCAGCTCTCCTTCTTTCACCCGAACAGTGAACTTGAACTTCCCGAGTTCACGGAAGAAAACCTCGGGCTCCCCACATGATAAAACAGATACCGATAGGCCCAATGATGAACTTCGCCTATCTCATAGGCGACGAATCGGCGAAGCTCTGCGCGGCGATCGACCCGGCCTGGAACGCCCCCGGGATAGCCGACGCCGCAAAGAAAGCCGGCTGGAAGATCGATAAGATACTGCTCACGCATTCGCACTTCGATCACTCCAATGCACTAGAGGCCCTGGTCGGCCTGACGGGCGCCGAGGCGTACGCTCACGAAGCCGACGCGCAGGATCTGCCCCCGAACATAACCATACATGCAACCAAGGACGGGCAGGAAATAGAGGTCGGTTCCATCAAGATCCGCTGCATCCATACGCCTGGGCATACACCGGGCTCGCAGTGCTTTCTCGTGGGCGACGCGCTCATAACCGGCGACACTCTCTTCGTGGACAACTGCGGCCGAGTCGATCTCCCCGGCTCCAGCCCCGAGCAGATGCTCGCCTCGCTAAAACGCCTCTCGGAGCTCGAGCCTTCCATAGTAGTCTACCCGGGGCACGACTACGGCCCTTCGCCGACCTCCACTATAGGTGAACAGCGAAAGAGCAATCCATGCATGGGCGCGCAGGACAGGACGGCTCTCTTCTAGCCATGAAGCCATTTCTCGAAACACTCATAAGCGAGGGGATCCTGGCCGACGGCGCTCTGGGCACCGAGATCTACCGCCACGGCATCTATTTCAACCGCTGCTTCGACGAGCTGAACCTCGTCAACCCCGCGCTCATCGGAGAGATACACCGCGACTACGTGAAGGCCGGAGCCGGGCTCATCGAGACGAACACGTTCACCGCGAACCGCCCCGCGCTCGCCGCGTTCGGCCTAGAGGAGAAGGTGAGTGAAATAAACCGGGCGGGCGCCGGAATCGCACGCGACGCCGCCGGGAAAAAAGCGTACGTCGCCGGCTCGGTTGGCCCCATCTCGTGGACGAAGAAGGACGCCGAGGGGCTGGGCCCCTCCGAGATGAGATCCATATTCTGCGAGCAGATCGCCGCCCTCGCCGAGGGCGGGGTCGACACCATACTCCTCGAGACGTTCACGCACCTGTCCGAACTCCACATCGCCTATCAGGCCGCACGCGAGGTTTGCGATCTCCCCGTAATCACGCAGGTGTCGCTCAAGCACCTGGGCGAGGGGGAGTTCGAGGGGCTGCTTCCTGAGCACGCCGCGATGGCCATGGACCACTGGGGTTCCGACGTCATCGGTGTCAACTGCTGCGACGGCCCTCAGGGTGTCTTCGAGGCGGTGCGGCGCATGGCAGCGATCACGGACCGCCCGCTGTCGGCCATGCCCAATGCCGGCCTGCCGCAGATGGTTCAGGGCAGGCTCCTATACCTGGCGAGCCCCGAGTATCTCGCCGAATACGCGAGGCGCTACGCGCAGCTCGGCGTCGCCCTTATAGGCGGATGCTGCGGGACAACCCCGGACCACATCCGCGAGATGAAGAGGTTTTTAAAAGCCATGAAGCCGGCGCCGCGAGGGGCCGGAAGGGCGCAGGCGCCGAAGGTGCTGGCGGAGGTCGAGCTCGTATCGCCGGCGGAGAAGAGCCCCTTCGGAAAGGCGCTCTGCGAGAAGTTCGCGATATCCGTCGAGGTCGATCCGCCCATAGGCCTGGACCCGGCAAAGGCGCTCGACGGCGCGAAGCTCCTGCGCGACATGGGTGTCGACGCGGTGAACATAGCCGACGGCCCGCGCGCGATGGCCCGGATGAGCCCGATGGCGATGGCGGTGCTCATCCGCGAAAAGGCCGGCATCGAGTCTGTCGTACACTACTGCTGCCGCGACAGGAACCTCCTGGGCATGCAGATGGACTTAATCGGCGCCGCAGCGCTGAATCTCAACAACGTCCTCATCATAACCGGCGACCCGCCGAAGATGGGTCACTACCCGGAGGCGACCGCCGTCTTCGACATCGACTCGGTGGGCCTGATACGCTTCGTGTCCAACTTAAACCGGGGCCTCGACTTCGCCGAGCGCCCTATAAAGGGCGCCACGAAATTCCTTATTGGCTGCGGCGTGAACCCGGGCGCGATAGACGTTAAGCTCGAAGCGGAGCGCTTCCGTCAGAAGGTCGACGCAGGAGCCGAGTTCGCCTTCTCTCAGCCGGTATACGACCCGGGAATTCTGGAGAAGTTCTTCGAGATGACGAAGGACGTTTCGCCGATACCGTTTTGCG
>DAONII010000064.1:0-7168 GCA_035405085.1 bacterium
GCTATCGACAACGGACCCGCCGCATAGCCCCCGACGCTAACGAGAAGCGAGGGCTTCTCCTTCATGAGGAGGCAAGCGGCCCTCATGACCGAGATCGGTATCCGGGCATAGGCGAGTAACCTCCGCACGCCGAAGCGGTCCTTTATGGACGCCGACTTGATGAATCTCACACGCCAGCCGAGCGGCGGGAGTATCTTCGCCTCCAGCCCGCGGCCGGTTCCCGCAAAGACGATATCGGCATTTGGCGCACGCCTTTTCAGCTCCTCGGCTATGGCTATGCCGGGGTACACGTGCCCGCCGGTGCCGCCGGCAGCTATCATGAACTTCATCTTATCTTCCTTTGCCATCCGTCCCCTCAGGCCCAGGCCTTTTCAACCCTCTTGTAGGTCGATATGTTCAGAAGCACTCCGACCGCTGCGAGAGAAACCACGAGCGAAGACCCACCATAGCTTATGAACGGGAGCGTCAGCCCCTTGGTCGGCAGCATGCCCATAACGACGGCCATGTTCAGGGCCGCCTCGAGGCCGATCAGCATCGTACATCCGATCGCAAGGTAGCGGCCGAACATATCCGGCGCGCCGAGCGAGATTCGCAGCCCCCTGTAGCAGAAGAAGCAGAAGAGCCCGATTATTAATAGGACCCCAAGGAGGCCCAGCTCCTCGCCTATGACCGAGAATATGAAATCCGTATGAGCCTCCGGCAGATAGAAGAGCTTCTGCTGCCCCTGCCCCAGCCCCTTCCCGAACCAACCTCCCTCGTTGAATGCGAGGAAGGACTGGATTATCTGGTAGCCCGATCCGTACTGATCGTTCCAGGGATTCAGGAAAGCGAGTATGCGCCGGCGCCTGTAGCCGGTTCCCGCCACGAGCATGCCGATGACCGGAAGCGCGAGTATTCCCACGCTCACCAGGTAAGGAACCCTCACGCCTGCGACGAACATCATGAACCAGGTGATCACCGCTATAGTGGTGGCGGCCCCGAGGTCCTTCTGATACAAAATGCAACCCGCCACCACACCCATGAAGATCATGTGCGACAGGAAGCCGACGCCGAAACTCCTTATGTGCCTCGACTTCTTCTCCAGAGAATAGGCGAGGAAGATTATCATCGCGAGCTTCGCCGCCTCGGAAGGCTGAAATGTCACCGGGCCGAGATGTATCCATCGGTTCGCTCCGCCTATGGTGCGCCCTACCCCGGGAACGAAGACAGCGCCGACCATGAGCATCGTCAAGACGAGGATCGGGTAGACCAGCGAGCGATATCGCCCGTAAGCGAACCTGGTGGTGAACACCATTGCCGTGAAGCCGAGGAGGGCGAAACCGAGCGTCCGCTTCAGGAAAAAATAGGAGTCCCCGTAGCGCTCCTGTGCGAGCACCGCGCTGGCGCTGTAGTTCATCGTTACCCCCAGCCCCACGAGCATAACCACGCAGAAGAGGAGCCAGGAATCGATGTGAACCCTTTGGTAGTCGTTTGTGTCCATCATATCATCCAACCCACGGCGGATAGCGTTCAGAGCGCCGCCACCGAATCTGACTTTTCGGACAGGCGCCTCACCGCCCCGGTGAACGCCTCGCCCCTGTGTGCGTAATCCCTGAACATGTCGAAGCTCGCGCAGGCCGGAGACAGCAAAACCACATCGCCCGGTTCGGCTGCGCCGGCCGCGAGCCCCACCGCCTCCTCCATCGTCTTCGCCCTGAGAGACTCGACCTTCCCCGCGAACGCGCGCTCGAGGTCCGCTGCCGCTTCACCTATGAGGACAGCCCTCTTCACCCGCCCCTCGGCGTAAACGGCAAGCGAAGCGAAGTCCGCGCCCTTGGAAAGCCCGCCGGCTATGAGAACGACCGGCTCGGCGAATGCCTCGATAGCCCTCACCGTCGCGCCTACGTTGGTGCCCTTCGAGTCGTCGTAGAAACGCACGCCCATGCACTCGCCGACGAGCTCCATCCTGTGGGGCAGGCCGCTGAACGCATCCAGAGCCCTGCGAAGCTTGGACGGCTCGGCCCCGCAGAGCATCGCTGCCGCAAGCGCGGCCAGCATGTTCTCGCGGTTGTGCATGCCCTCCAGCTTCACCCTCGAGAGAGGGAAACGCACGGCATCGCCCTGTCGAACCCTCACGAGCAGGTCTCCGTCTTCATACCAGGCGCCTATGCGCCCTTCATTTCGCGCGAGCACCCTCCCCGTCGCATCGAAGGGAACGAGTCTGGACTTAACGGCCGCCACCGCGGAAGCGACCCTGTCGTCGGCCGCGTTGAATATTGAAAAGCCGTCGGCCTTCACGTTCGATATCATCGCCGCCTTGCACTCCACGTAGGCGTCGAATGAGCCGTGGCGATCGAGGTGATCCGGCGTGGCGTTCAGAAGTATCCCTATCCTCGGGGAGAGCGAAGGGGTGGTCTCTATCTGGAAGCTCGAGACCTCCAGCACCACAACGTCGGCGCTCATGGCTTCATCGAGCAGGTCGAGGAGGGGCGTGCCTATGTTCCCCGCCACGCACGTGCGCATCCCGGACTCGCGCAGCAGATGCCCCACGAGCGTCGTCGTGGTGGTCTTACCGTTCGTTCCGGTTATCGCGACGACGGGCCTTTCCAACTCCGAAAGCGCCAGCTCCAGCTCGCCTATGACGGGCACCCCTCGCGCCGCCGCAGAGAGGATGCCCGGGAGGTCGCCGGGCACGCCGGGGCTGGCGACTATCATCTGCGCGGAGTCGAAGAGCTTCGCGTCGCTTCCACCGAGCGAGAGTTCGATGTCCAGGCCCTTAAGCGAACCCGCGGCGTCGCGCAGTTCATCGGGCGATTTCGAGTCCACAACGGCTAACGAGGCCCCGCGCGCCGACAGAAAGCGCGCGGCCGCGGCCCCGGATTTGCCCAGGCCCACGATCAGAACCCTCTTTCCCTTCACATCCCTCATCATTATATGTCCCCGTTCCCCGTTCCCTGCTCCCTAACGAAGTTTGAGCGTCGAGAGCGAAGCGAGCGCTAGAATTATGGCTATGATCCAGAATCTGACTATGACCTTGGACTCCGCCCAACCCTTGAGTTCGAAGTGGTGGTGAAGCGGGGCCATCCTGAAGACACGCCTGCCCGTCAGCTTGAACGAAACGACCTGCGTCATCACCGATACGGTCTCGAGCACAAAGATCCCGCCGATGAGCACGAGGAGTATCTCGTTTTTCGTGACGACCGCCACGTATCCCAGAAGCGCGCCGAGCGGAAGCGAGCCCACGTCCCCCATGAAGATGGAGGCGGGGTGCGCGTTGTACCACAGAAATCCGGTGAGAGCCCCGACGACGGCTCCGCACACGACCGCGAGTTCGCCGCTTCCGGGAACCGACTGCACGGCAAGATATTTCGCTATAGCCGCGTTGCCGGCAACATATGCGAGTATCGCATAGGCGAGGAAGGCGACTATGGCCGGCACGCTCACCAGCCCGTCCAGGCCGTCGGTCAGGTTAACCGCGTTCGAGGCACCCACTATGACCAGCACCGCGAACGGCACCGCGAACCATCCGAGGTCCGGCTGAACGTTCTTGAAGAAGGGTATCGCCAGCGTCCTGTCCAACGACAGGACGTCGAAGAGCACCAGGGCCGCGAGCACCGCGAACGCCAGCTGCAACGGCGCCTTCCACCTTGCCCTCAGGCCCTTCGCGTCCTTCAGTATCACCTTTCGGTAGTCGTCCACGAAGCCGATCGCACCGAACGCCAGTACGACCGCCATGGAGAGCAGAACGAAGGGCTCCATGAACTGCGACCACAGAAAGGTGGAGAAAACCGCCGAAGCCCAAACCAGCAGGCCTCCCATCGTCGGCGTTCCGCGCTTGTCCATGTGCGTGACGGGGCCGTCGCTCCGCACCGTCTGCCAGAACTGCCGCCTCGCCAGCATCGCTATTATCCGCTTTCCGAAGAGAAAGTAGATGGCCATCGCCGTGAACGTGGCCATGAACGTCCGAAACGTGATGTAACGGAAGACGTTGAAGCCCACGAAGTCCTGACCCAGCGGATAAAGAAGATAATAGAGCATAGCCTCTCCGGGTTTTTCACCCCATGCCTATCGAGCTCTTGAGGTGATCTACCAGCCTTTCCATCTTCATGCCGCGCGAGCCCTTTACCAGGAGCACGTCTCCGGCGCCCATTTCGGCCTCGACCTTCTCAAGCATCTCGTCGATGCCGCCGCATATGATGATATCGGAGGTAGGCAGCCCTCCGCCCGAGGCCCCCGACGCGGTGTCGCCGGAAAAATCGCCGACGAGATAGAGGCGGGAGACCCCCATCTGCGCTGCAGCCTCTCCCACCTGCCTGTGCAGCTCGGCGGAGGAATCCCCCAGCTCCAGCATGTCGCCGAGCGCCGCCAAAAACCTGCCGGCGCGCTTCGCCGATCCCACGGTGCGGAAGGCGGCTTTCATCGACTCCGGGTTCGCGTTGTAGCTGTCGTTGACCACGCGCGCGCCGTTCGCGAGCTGGATGCGCTCCATCCTCATCGCCATGGGCTTGAACCTGGAGAGCCTATCCGCGGCCTCGGCGGGATCGATTCCCAGCGCAACGGCGATTCCCACCGCCGCCAGAGCGTTCATGACATTGTGCGCGCCCGGAACCGGGAGCTTCACATCAAGCTCGCGGCCGAGAACCGATATCTTCAGGTCCATGGACTCCAGACCGGTCGTCTCCATATGCAGAAAGCGAACGTCGAAGTCGTTCTGCATGCCGAAGACGACGGTCCTGCCGCGGCGCGAGCGGCCGAGCTCCCTGACCCGTCGGTCCTCACCGTTTACGACCGCGACCGCGTCTTCGCGCATCGCATCGAAGAGCTCGCCCTTCGCCTTCGCCACGGTGTCCACCGTGTGCAGGCGTTCGAGGTGGGCCGCCGTCACGTTGGTTATGATGCCGACATCCGGGTCGGCGATTTCGGTCAGCCTCTTTATCTCGCCGGGCGCGTTCATCCCCATCTCGAGGATCGCCACTCTGTGCGAGGAATCCATCCTGAAGACGGTGAGCGGAAGACCGATCAGGTTGTTGAAGTTGCCCTCTGTCTTGAGCACCGGCCCCATCGCACCCGCTATCGCCGAAGCCATCTCCTTCGTCGTCGATTTTCCGTTCGAGCCGGTTATCGCCACCCGGGGCATCGCGAACCTTAAGCGCCACCAGGCGGCGATGTCGCCCAGGGCCCTCTCGGTGTCCTCCACCACGACATGCGGCGCGCCGCCGGGGACTTTCGCCCCCCTCCTGACGAGAAGGGCCGACGCCCCCGCGGCCAGCGCCTTGTCGAGGAAATCGTGCGAGTCGAAATGAGCGCCCCTGATGGCTACGAAGAGCTGCCCGCGTCTCATCGTTCGGGTGTCTATGGATATCCCGTCGAGTGAAGCCCGGCCTTCACCCGAAGCCGTGCCTCCGGTCGCCCTCGCTATATCTTCCAGGCAAAACATCATAATATCTATACCCTCAAAAATTCCCCCAGCACCTCGCGGTCGTCAAAGCTTCGTTTTTCGGTCCCGACTATCTGGTAGTTTTCGTGACCCTTTCCCGCCACCACCAGGACGTCGCCGGCGCGCGAAAAACCGACCGCCCTGCCTATGGCCTCGCGGCGGTCCGCTATGACCTCGTATCCCCTCTCCCCTGCCAAAGGCCTGGCTTCCTGGCGAAGCCCGGGGAGGATCTCCTCTATGATGGCCATCGGCTCTTCCGTGCGCGGGTTGTCGCTCGTAACGATCGCTATGTCGGCCAGCCTGCCAGCCACGCGCCCCATCAGAGGCCTCTTGCCCCTGTCGCGGTCGCCGCCGCAGCCAAAGACCGCTATCACCCTCCCGGACGAGAGCTCCCTCGCGTTGGCCAGCACGTTTTCGAGAGCGTCCGGAGTGTGCGCGTAGTCGACGAGCGCTATGATGCCGCGGCTGTTTCGCACCGCCTCGAACCGTCCGGGCACGACCGACACCGTCTCGACCGCACGTGCGGCGAGCCCGGGATCGATGCCCAGGCCCTTCGCCACCGCCGCGGCGCCCAGCACGTTGAGCGCGTTGAATCGGCCGCACAGCGGCGAGCGGCACAAAACCTCGGCGTCCGGGAGCTCGATTCGCATCGAGAGCCCGCCTGAATCGAAAGACAGGTCCCTGCCCCTGACGTGTGCCGCTTCAGAAAAGCCGTAAGTCACGACTTCGACCGGACAGCGCCCGATGAGGCCCCTTCCGTATTCGTCATCGATGTTTATCGCGGCAAAGGCCCCCTTCTTCCCGTAGAGCTTGAGCAGCCTCTCAAACAGCATCGCCTTAGCCTCGAAATAGGCCTCCATATCGCTGTGGTAGTCGAGGTGCTCCGGCGTGAGGTTCGTGAACAGGGCAGCGTCAAACCTGCAGCCGGACACTCGCTCCTGGGAAAGTGCGTGAGAGCTCACCTCCATCGCACACGCGTCCACGCCTGCATCCCTCATCCGAGATAGCAGCTTCTGGAGCTCGCATGACTCGGGTGTGGTGTTCGGCGCAGATTCAGCCTTCCCGCAGAAACGGTATTCGACGGTGCCGATGACTCCGGGACGCCTCCCGGCCTCCCTGAGGATCGCCTCCATCAGGTAGGTGGTCGTCGTCTTGCCGTTCGTTCCCGTGATGCCCACCAGTGTCATCTCGGCCGACGGATCTCGGAAGAATGACGAGGACATCAGCGCCAAGGCGAGCCTGGAATCAGGCACCACCGCGCCCGTTACGCCGGCGGGGAGATTCAGACTACGCTCTGACACCACAACCGACGCGCCGCGGCGCAGGGCCTCGTCCACGAAATCGTGACCGTCGGCGCGAACCCCCTTCATGGCCACGAAGCAGTCGCCCGGCTTCACCTCCTGGGCGACGCAGGAGAGCCCTGCGACCTCCCGACATGAGTCGCCTTCGACTTTGCATCCCTCTACGCCCTTGATGAGATCCTTCAATTTCATATCTGCCTTTTCTTTCAGCAGCAAAAAACCGCCGAGGAGGACGCTCCGCGCGTCACATGAGCGGCGAGAATTCCACCGTGCACTCCGTTCCGGCCGGCACCGAGCTGCCCGCTTCACACGACTGGCTCACCGCGACCCCGGTCCCGGCGAATTTCCAGGATATATCCGCGCCCCCGGCGGCGCTCAGGATGCCGCGCATAGTGAGGCCGGCAAGGTCCGGTATCGTCCACGAGCTCTCGTCCGTCTGAACCACGCGTCG
>DAONII010000065.1:0-7146 GCA_035405085.1 bacterium
CCGCGAAAGCCCGGCGGCGAGAGAGTTCTGGGCGAGCCCGGTGCTGAAGGACAGGTTCGTCGAGGGATGGAAGGAGATCGCCTCTAGATACCGCAACGATAGAAGGATACTCGGATATGAACTGATGAACGAACCTGCCGGCGACCCGGACGCATACTGGGAGCTGATGGGCCGAACCGTTCACGAGATCAGGTCCGTCGACCGCAGACACCTGATCGTCATCCATCCCGCGTCCGACTGGAGCCTGAGAAAAATTCGAGACCGAAACATCGCCTATGCGGTGCATCTGTACACCCCGCTCTCGTTCACACACCAGAACGTCCCCTGGGACAAAAGATATTCCTCCATGAGGAGGGTGATATATCCGGGCGTGGCGTTCGACAAGCCCGGGCATATCACCTTCTGCGACAGGGATACGCTGGCCGCCGCACTCAAGAAACCGATCGCGGACTCTCGCAGCATGAAGGCCCCGCTAATACTGGGCGAATTCGGCGTATCGACCGCGGCCGACGAGGACAGCACCGCGATGTGGATAGCCGACGCAATCGAAATAGAGAGGGAGATGGGCCTGGCAGGCTACCTGTACTGGCGGCAGGTCGACAAGGGTAAGAAGAACCTCTCGAAACCCAGGAACGCCACTATGGCGGTCATAAACGCAGACGGAAGCTACTTCAGTCCCGCGCAGTTCTTCGGGATAAGGCCGGAGTTCGCAAGGGAAAACCCGGGCTTCGACGCCAAATCTTTTTACTTGAACTATGTGCCCTTTTCGCCGGATAAGCCCATTCCATGAAGAGAGACGAACTCCTGAAGCTCTTGGACCGGGCGGACCGCATAGAGGAAGGTGCCGTCGACAGCCTCGCGCGCCACATCGGCGCCGCCACCCGCTGGCTCGGATGCACGCCCGAAGAGAGCGAGCAGATCAGGAGGACCCTCGTAAAGCTCGAGCAGGATTCGCGCCTGCACGCGAGCCTCCTGCAGAAGATACGCGAACGGATCATCGGCGAGGAGAGGGATGTTTACTGAGGCCGATTTCATATCGTACTTCGCCGAACTCGAGATGCTCGAGCGCAACATGCGCGACATCTACGGGGAGGCCCTCGAGGACATATCCGATCCCGAGGTAAGGCGCATGTTCACCTCGCTTATGAACTCCGAGGAAAACCACGCGAGGATGGTGGAAGAGCTGCGCCGCATAGCGATAAGAAAGACGATGCAGGCCGGGCAGGCCCCCCGACAAAACAAATAAAAGCTTTCTGTTGATATCCTTTCTCTTTTTGGGTAGCAATCACCGCAGTGTCCGATCGATTGCATACGCCAGTTCGGCGTTTCCACATAACTGAATGAAATCAATAATTTCCATAGTTCTCGCCGGCGGGCAGGGGGAGAGGCTGAGGCCTTTGACGAACGACAGGGCCAAGCCGGCCGTCCCGTTCGGCGGCCACTACCGCATAATAGATTTCGTCCTTTCGAACCTCGTCAACTCCGGGCTCCTGAGGACGATAGTTCTGACCCAGTTCAAGTCCGACTCCCTACTTCGCCACCTGAAGAAGGGCTGGTTTCTCCCCCCGCTGCTCGACCAGTTCGTCGACGCCGTCCCCGCGCAGATGCGCACGGGCAACCACTGGTACAAGGGGAGCGCCGACGCGGTATTCCAGAACCTGCACCACATAAGGAACCACAAGGCCGACACCGTATGCGTCTTCGGCGGCGACCACATATACCGGATGAACGTCCAGCACATGCTCAAGTTTCACTTCGACTCGAACGCGGACGCCACCGTGGCGTGCATACCCTGCCCGATCTCGGAGGCTCACCAGTTCGGGATAGTCACTGCGGATGAATCCTGGCGCATAACGGACTTCAAGGAAAAGCCGCAGCACCCCGAGCCCATGCCGGGGGACGACGGTAAATCGCTCTGCTCGATGGGCATCTACATCTTCAAGACCGACGTTCTCGCCGAAGCCGTTGCGCGCGACGCGGAAAACGCCGGATCCGTACACGACTTCGGTAAGAGCATAATACCGGCCATCTACCGCAGCGTGAAGGTCATGGCGTACAACTTCTTCGACAACCCGGTTCCGGGGCAGACCGAACAGGAACGGGGCTACTGGAGGGACGTCGGCTCCATAGACTCCTACTGGCGCTCCTCGATGGATCTGGTCGACGTCTCGCCGGTCTTCAACCTCTACAACAACAGGTGGCCCATCCACACCGCGAGGGAGAGCCATCCGCCGGCCAAGTTCGTGTTCGCGGACGAGGAGAAGGAGAGGGTCGGCCGGGCGACCGATTCGCTCGTCTGCGACGGGGTCATCATCTCCGGCGGACGGGTGAACCGCTCCATCCTGTCCCCGGCCGTCAGAATCAACAGCTTCTGCGAAATAGACGAGAGCATCGTCTTCGACAACGTCTCGATAGGGCGGCACTCGAGGATCCGCCGGGCCATAATAGACAAGGACGTGGTCATCCCACCGAAAACGGTCATAGGCTACGACCCGGATGCGGACCGAAGGCGGTATTCGGTTTCGCCGGAGGGAATCGTGGTCATCCCCAAGGGCGCTGTCGTCTGAATTTCCTTTTTCTTTTAGGCTCTTTGGTTATAATCCCGCCGAATTTCTGACCGGGAGGTTTTAGAGTTATGCGAACCACACTGGCCTTCATCTGGCACATGCACCAGCCCTACTACCGCGACATGTCCACTGGCGAAAGCACCATGCCCTGGGTCAGGCTGCACGGCATCCACTCATACTACGACATGCTCAAACTCCACGAGATGTTCCCCAACATCAGGGGGACGATCAATTTCGTGGCGTCGCTGATGGACCAGCTCTACGACTACGTCGAGGGCGGCAAAACGGATGCGTTTCTGGAACACACCCTGGTGCCCGCGGAAAACCTGACGCCTCAGCAGAAGGTGTTCTTGCTCCGCTACTTCTTCATGGCCAATCCGGAGAGGAAGATCGACCCGCACAGCAGATACCGGAAGCTCTTCGGAAGGCGCGGCCTCGACCCGTCGAACATCGACTTCCAGCAGGCGATCCGCTTCTTCTCCAGCCAGGAATACCTGGACCTTCAGGTCTTCTACAACCTGGTGTGGTTCGGATGGGCCGCGAGGGAGGAGATACCCGAGCTGGAGAATCTCCTGAAAAAGGGAGGCAACTACACCGAGGAGGAAAAGCTGTTCGTAGTGGACGCCCAAAGGCGGATACTCAAAAACCTGTTGGGCAAGATCAGGGCAGCGTCGGGCTCCTCGAACGTGGAGATCACCACCACCCCCTATTACCACCCCATCTTCCCGCTCCTCATGGACACGTCCTTCGCCTCGCGCTGCATGCCCATGGCCGCGCTGCCGCAGCAGATGAAGAACCCCGCGATGGCGCGGGCGCAGCTCGCAGCCGCGCTGGAGGGCATGGAGCGCTGGACCGGCCGCCGTCCCGAGGGTATATGGCCGGCGGAGGGAAGCGTCTGCCCGGAGATGATACCCATGCTCGCCGACTGCGGGGTCAAATGGATGGCCACCGACGACAGGGTGCTCATGCTTTCGCTCTACTCGCTGCCGAAGGACAGGAGGGATGTGTCGATGCACCAGCCGTTCGCGGCCTCGTTCAACGGCAAAAGAGTCGGGATGGTGTTCCGCGACCACGGCCTCTCCGATCTAATAAGCTTCACCTATAGCAAGATGTCGGCTGCAAGCGCGATAGACGACTTCGTCGGTCACCTGACCCGTATCGACGAGATATCCCAACCCGGGGAGAGGCTGATCACCGTGATACTCGACGGCGAGAATCCATGGGAGTTCTACCCCGACTCGGGCAGGGAGTTTTTGACCGGCCTGTTCGACAGGCTGGGGCGCGAGGAGATACCCACATCCCGGGTCGGCGAATATATAGAATCCCATCCTCCGTCCGTCACCCTCGAGAATCTGCACACGGGCTCCTGGATCGACGCGAACTTCAGGATCTGGATCGGCAAGCCACAGAAGAACGAGGCATGGGGCTACATCAGGAGGACGATGGACGAGGCGGGGGATTTTCTCTCCGAGGAGAGGAGGCGCTCCGATCCGAAGGCGGCCCGCGCATTCGAGTCCCTGTGCGCGGCCTGCGGCAGCGACTGGTTCTGGTGGTACGACGACGACTTCGACTCGGCCTTCAAGGCCGACTTCGACAAGATCTTCCGGATGCACCTAAAAAACGTATTCGTTTTCCTCGGGCGCGACATCCCGATCTTCCTTTACGAGCCCATATACAGGTTCGCTGAGGCGGGCGAACTCGCGGACCCACCCGGGTTCATGTATCCCACTATAGACGGCAAGAGGACCTCCTTCTTCGAATGGGCGAACGCGATACGCTACAACGCCCGCGGGAGAGGGGGGTCGATGGCGCTGTCGGAAGAGCCGTTCGACACCATCAGCTTCGGCTTCAACACGGAGGCTTGCTTTTTACGAATAGATCCTGTCGATTCCTCCAGGCCATTCGAACTCAACGACGGTGACGACCTCGTCTTCCACCTGTTCGACGGAGACAAGAAATTCAAGTTCGGCTTCAGGAGCCAGGATAAGACTCTCGCGCTACACGACCTCTCTCCGGAGGACTCAACCGCCACGGACATGACCCGCATAAAGTGGAAGGCGGCGGCGGTGATGGAGGTCGCGATTCCATTCGCGGCCTTCGGCTTCAAGCCCGGGGAGAGGATGACGCTGGCGCTCGCCATCAACAGAAAGGGAGTGGAGGCGAGGCGCTATTCGCACATCCACTTCGCCGTGCCGGACGAAGACTACGAGATGAAGATGTGGGCGGTATGAAGTTCGCTTGGGGCTTGAAGCTCGGGGCTCGAAGCCCTCTCATCGCACCCCGGGCCTGACACCAGCAGGGGGTTTTTTATGGCCGAACCAATTTATCTCCTACTCGGAATACACCACCACCAGCCGGTGGGCAATTTCGATTCCGTCTTCGCGATGGCCTTTGAAAAGTGCTATCGCCCGTTTCTCGAAGCGATGGAGCGCCACCCCGCAGTCCGCTTTTCGCTGCACCATTCCGGCCCGCTGCTCGACTGGGCGATTGAAAGGGAGGGAGACTACATCGACCGCGTAGCCGCGCTGGTGAAAAAAGGGCAACTCGAGATCCTGGGCGGCGGATACTACGAACCGATACTCCCCATACTCAAGACGTCGGACGCACTGGGCCAGATAGGCATGATGCAGAAATTCTGGGAGGACAGGACGGGCGTAAAGCCCCGCGGAATGTGGCTCGCCGAACGCGTATGGGAGCCCTCGCTCGCCGGCCTGATGAACGACGCGGGAATAGACTTCACCATACTCGACGACCAGCATTTTCGCCACGCGGGCCTTTCGCAGGAAACCCTGTTCGGCTACTGGCGCACCGAGCGCTCGGGCAAGGCGGTATCGATATTCCCTACCGACAAGAAGCTGCGGTATCTGATACCGTTCAAGCAGGCCGAAGATGTTGTCAATCACCTGCTTGAACTTCAGAGGAAGCATCCGGGCGAGGCGGTGACCTACGGCGACGACGGGGAGAAGTTCGGCGTATGGCCCGGCACATACGAGTGGGTCATCGAACAGGGATGGCTTGAAAAGTTCCTCTCGGGCCTGGAGGCAAACTCCGACAAGATAAAGACCCTGACCTTCGCCGAATACATGTCGATGGCCCCCCCCAAGGGGCGCGTCTACCTGCCCACCGCTTCCTACAGCGAAATGCTCGAATGGGCGATGCCCGCCGAGGCGATAATCGAGTATGAATCGACGAAACAGGCCATAGAGAACGCGGGCCTGTGGGAAAAAGCCTCACCGTTCTTCCGAGGCGGATTCTGGGACAATTTCCTCACGAAGTACCCCGAGAGCAACATGATCCACAAGAGGGCTATCTACGCATCCGACCGCATAGATGAGGCCGAAGGGGCCGGCAAAAAACTCTCCGACGCAAGAAAGGCCCTTTACAGATCGCAGTGCAACTGCGCGTACTGGCACGGCCTCTTCGGCGGCCTTTACCTGAACTACCTGCGCCACGCGCTCTACCATAACATAATCGACGCCGAGTCAGCGGTAGAGGCTGCCACGGAAAAGAACGGTCCGTTCGCACATGCGAAGATAACCGACCTCGACCGCGACGGCTTCGACGAGGCGATACTCTCATGCAGGGATGCCACCGTAATAATCGACCCGCAGGCGGGGGGCTCGATATCTGCCATAGACTGGAAGCCGAAGCGCTTCGCGCTCATCAACACCCTGGCGCGCAGGTTCGAGGCATACCACAGGCCCAAGGAGGGGCACGCCGGCGGAGGGGACAAGGCCCTCCCCTCCATCCACGAGCTCGGCAAGGACCTGGGCGACCTCAGGGGCGAGCTGATATACGACAGCCTCCCGCGCTACGCTTTCCTCGACCACGCCTTCGACGGCGAGCCGGACTGGAAGAGCATCGCTCACAACAAACACAGGGATTACGCTTCACCCTGCTTCGCCGGGTTCAGGATCACCAGCAGCGGAGAGAAGGGCGGCTTTGCCCACGCTACGCTTTCAGCGACAGCGCCCTGCTCTGGCGGAGGCGAGCTGGCGGTCGAAAAACGATACGTGCTGAAGGATTCGGGACAGCTCTCGCTCGACTACAAGCTGTCCTGCGACGGCGGGATGAAGCCGCCGATGTGGTTCGCCACCGAATTCTGCTTCACCATGCTGGCTGGACACGACAAAGACCGCTATTACCTCTGGAACGGGGTGAAGGAAGACGACGTGCTTATGGACGCGCGGCGCGTGGTGAAAGACGTCGCCCTTCTCGAGGCGGTCGACAGGGCCTTCGGTTTCAAGGTCGGCATCAAGGCAGACGCCGATATGATGGTACTGGCCCCAATAGAGACCGTATCGCAATCCGAGAAGGGCTTCGACCGCATGTACCAGGGCTCCACCGTATGGTTCGCGTGGAAGCCGTCATGGGCCACCTCGGGCAAAACCGAAATTTCGGTTGGAATAGAGATAAAGAACATATAACAGACTCGCTCTTCTGCTTGAAGCGCGCATCCCTCGAAAGGAAATTCAAATGCCGGAACTTCGCAAGGATCCTATCGTCAGCCGCTGGGTAATCATATCCACCGAGCGCTCGAAGCGCCCGACCGACCTCGCAAAGCCGGAGGAGAAACAGG
>DAONII010000066.1:0-7118 GCA_035405085.1 bacterium
CTTCTTGCCTTTAACGAACAACGAGCCATCGGTGCGTTTGATCAGTTTAACGTTTGGAGAGCTGAGTGCAGTTCGCGCGCTGCGCGTGCGGAGACCGCCGGAGCCCTTGCTTTTAACTAGTAACGAGTACTTCGGTGTCCGTGTATGCCAAGGCAGCCGGGGATTCTAAGCGGAGTTTGCTGCGTCGCGCGTGCGGAGATCACCATGGCTTTTATCTAAAACGAGCCATCGATGTGTTTACTGTACACAAACTGCCAGATACTCTCTGAGCGGCGTCCGAGTGCGCCGCATTCCGTAGCCGTTAATTAAGCGGCGCACGAGCGCAGTGAGCGAGCGGCGCCTGAGCGAGCGAACGTAGCGAAGAGAGCGTTCGTCAATTTGGGCATATCAACCGGACCTGCAAGGAGCCGCGAGGTCATATCCGCAACAGCGCAGCGCATCCGATTCGAACGAAACGAGCGGGAAATCGTCGATTTTGCCCCCAAACACACCTGCCGAGGGCGATTGTGCCCCTTGTCTTTCACCTCCCCATATGTTTGATTTCCCCGGACGGTTTCTCTCGGGGGATCTGCTTTGGCGCGCAAATACATAGCTATCGCAGGGAACATGGGGTCGGGGAAGTCCTCGCTCGTGGGCTTTCTATGCAGCCACTTCGACCTTAAGCCCTTCTTCGAGCCCAACGACCTAAACCCCTTCCTCGCCCCGTTCTACAAGGACATGAAGAGGTGGGCCTTCCACTCGCAGATGCACTTCCTCACGCACAAATTTCGCATCCACCGCGAGCTCGACTCCTACCCGCACACGGTGATCCAGGACCGCTCCATCTACGAGGACGCCGAGATCTTCGCCTACAACCTCTACAGGCAGGGCTCGATGTCGCGCGAGGAGTGGAAGACCTACCGCGACCTCTACGATGTGATGGTGGGGGCGATAAACCCGCCGGATCTTTTGATCTACCTCTCATGCCCTCTGCGCACTCTCAAGAAGCGGATAGAGAAGCGCGGTCGCGGCTTCGAGGCCGGCGTGCCCGACGAATACCTGAGGCGCCTGGAGCGCTACTACAGGCGCTGGCTCGCGAAGTACGACCGCTCACCGGTGATCGAGCTATCCACCGAGCGCGCCGACTATCTGGAGGATTTCATTCACCGGCAGGACCTGCTGGGCACCATATCGGCGCACCTGTGAGCAAAACTCCGCGACCCTACCACCTTATGTCGAACTCGTCGGTCGCGTCCCCGCGCTCGGTAGACTTCGTCTGCGTGACCATGCCGCTTGTGACGCCGCACATCAGGAGTATCCCCAGGTACACCCCCTCGAAGAGCTTCGCGCTGTAGCCCGGAGCGGGCGCTCGCACGATCACGTTCTTCTCGGCGATCCTCACGAAGTCGCGCGGGACGACGCCGGCGCCGCGGTGATTCGCGAGAAAGCCCTCCGCCTCGTAGGTGATGAAGTCGAGCGGCCTCTTGAGGTAATCGGGCAGGCCCGCGGTTCGCTTAATCGTGGGGTATACCTTCTTGCCGAGCGTCACGATCGCCTCGTCGCGCGACGGAAGCGATTCCGCATAGGCCTCGATGAAGAGTGAGAAGAGCGAGGTGTCGTACCACCCCTCGGGGTCGAGCTCGTTCCATCCCCTGCCGGTGCGGTTTACGAGCACCCGGTTAGCCTCCTCGAGCTTCGCCGGGTAAGCGGCCATGAGCCCGCCGGTCATCGTGATGAACTTCCCCTTCACCTCGGCCATTTTTGCCTCCCGTCTTCAACCGGAGGACCTTATACAATTAATATTAAATGCGACAGCGTTATTTTTGACCAAAGAGCTGCGGGGGAATAGGGGCCGTGACTCGGGATTCGGGATTCGGGATTCGGGACTCGGAGATTAGCTCAAAGCTCAAAGGTGAAAGGTCAAAGGATGAGGCGCAAGCAAGGCACGCAAAGCGAGAAAAGCCAGCAAAGAGGCTGAGAAGCTGAGGTCATGTTTTACTGGTCACAGGTCACAGGTTACCAGTCACCAATCACCAATCACTAATCACTGGTCACGAATTTCGCGTCTCGCGTCTCGCGTCTCGGGTCTCGTGTCTCGCATCTCGGGCAGGAAACAGGGCTAGAGGTCGCAGGCTTCTTTTTCAAGTACATGCGACGCGATGCGGGCCCAGGCGGCGTCGGTATCGAACGCGTGCGGGCTTGCGATGCGCAAGAGCGCCTTCAGATACGGCGCGTATTCCGTTTCCTCGCCGGCAGCGACGTTTATGAGCGCCTGGCGGGCAACGGAGACGAGAGCGGGCATCCTCTCGGCTAAAAGCGCGGCGCAGAGATCGCCCTGCCTCTGCGCCTTTTCCCTTTCGCCGCTGAGAAAAAGCGAAACCGCTCGCGAGACGGCGGAGTCGAACGCGTAGGACTCGATCGCGATATCGGCTATCGCGGCGAGGACCGACTGCCTCTCCCGTATCCCTTCGCCGAACTTCTTGAGCGCCACCCCCGCCAGGTATATCGCAGTTCTTTTCAGCTCCTCGATGCCGTCGACTGTAGACGCGAAAGGAAGCGACGGATCCGCCTTCGGAAATCCGCCTTTGAGGCCCGCGAGTATCTCGCCCAGCCTCTCCATCAGAGGGAGGCGCCCGGAGAGGGCGCGCTTTATTAGAGTAGCGGCTATAAAGAGCCTGCAGATCTCGTTCGTGCCCTCGAAGATGCGGTCGATGCGGCAATCGCGGTAGATCCTCTCCGGCGCAAAACCCCTTATGTAGCCGCAGCCGCCGAATAGCGCCACCGCCTCGTCGGCGACAGACGCTATCGCCTCGGAGCAGTAGACCTTCGAAACGGCCGCCTCTATGGAGAGCTCGTCGGCGGCGCCGGGGCAGGAATCGAAATCGCCGGCGAGACGGTAGACGAGCGACTCGGCAAGAAAGGCGCGCGCGGCCGAGCGCGCGACCTTCTGTTTCACGAGCTCGAAGGAGCCTATCGGCCTGCCGAACTGGCGGCGGGTGTTAGCCTGCACGGCCATATCGGCGACGAGGCGTCTGGCGGTCCCCATGCACGCGGCGCCGAGCTTCATGCGCCCGACGTTGAGCGTGGCGAACGCGACCCTGTGCCCCCGGCCCTCGTCGCCCAGGATGTTTTCGACCGGAACCTCGGCCCCGCTCAGGATGACGGATGCGGTGGAGGAGCCGTGGATGCCCATCTTTTGTTCCTCGGCTCCTATCGTAAGGCCCGGCGTGGCGCGCTCTACGAGAAACGCGGTAAAGCCAACTTCGGTCTTCGCGAACACGGTGAAGATGCCGGCCTGGGCGGCGTTCGTGCAGTAGAGCTTTTCGCCGGTGAGCAGGTAGTGTCTTCGGCCGGGGGTGAGGACCGCCCTCGTTCGCACCGCGAGCGCGTCGGAGCCTGCCTCCGCCTCCGTGAGGGCGAACGCGCCGACGGATTCGCCGGATATCATCGCGGGGAGGTATTTTCTTTTCTGCTCGTCTTTGCCGAACGCGAGGAGAGGATACATGCCGATACCGCAGTGGCAGAGAAAGGAGACGACGAACGAACCCTGGTGGGATATGTTCTCGGCTATCGCGGCGGCCTCGACGGCGCCTAGCCCCATGCCGCCGTCTTCTTCAGGAACCTCGGCGGAGAAGAAACCGAGCTCGCCGGCCTCCCTCATGAGCGAGTGGACGAGGCCCGCCTCGCAGGCCTCAATTCCCTCCGAGAAGGGCATCACCCTCTCGGCGGAGAAGCGGGCTACGGCCTGCGAGAGCTCGCGCTGCGCGCCGCTCATGAGCTCGGGCGAGATGGTTTTCGAGCCCCCACACGGATTCAGCAGGAACCCTCCGCCTTTTGTCTCTGCCCGGTCGCTTGCCACCGCCCCCCCGCAAACCAACGTTGACTATTTGGACTTCGCCTCAGCGGGATAGACGCAGAAAAATCCGCTCTTTAAAAAGTTCACCGCGCCGCCGTCGAAGAGGGCCTCCTTCTGCTCCTCCGTCAGCTTCGAGGGGTCCCCTGCCGCCTTCCTCCACTGCTCCTCGGTCGGGAGCTTACCCCCCATGAGCTCGCAGTACTCGGCTGCGCCCTTGAGATCGGCAGGGAGCGCAGGGCGCTCATCATCGTCTGTTCGGAGCCTTTTAGCATCGGCCATCGGGGACTCATTCATGCAGCCGTGGACGTACTTGTGCATCAACGGTGAAAGGGGATACGAAGCGCCGGCTATCGTCCCGGCACAACCCGGCTTGCCGACGCTCGCAGAGTTGCCCGTTGTCATCGTCGGCTTCACGTACTCCGGATCGGGCATCGCCTTATTAGCGATATCTCGCTCCAGTTGTGAATGGTCGGTATAACTGAAACATTTCCTGCTTCCATCGCCAGACAACCATCCGGTATCGGTGCTATATGTAAATGAGATGGAACCCGACATGTCCCGAAAAAGATTTTCAGACCGGGATTTCGGGGGATCGATGCAGATGGTCTTTTGTGCTCTCAACATTTCATTCGGAAAAAAACCAAAAAACATCTCTGCATACGCTGGTAGGAGCTTTATGAGATAGGGAGGGGTGTGTACCCTTTTCAGCAAATCTGAATGATCCGATACATAACAGTCCGCATCCTTTTTGCACTGAAGGTAGAGTGTGAAATCCGCCTCCGAAACGAGGCCCTCGCTTCTGCAGAACGAAGCGACCTCGCCCATGAACTCCTTGCCTGCCACCGGCGCCCTTCCCTCTCCACACGATATCTCCGCCATCTCGCACCTCCTGTCAGAGTTGAATCTTCAACGCGCCTATTGCAACAAGAGTTTTTTCGCAGCCTCGGTCATCGCGGGCAGGACCTCGAAGAGGTTGCCCACTATCCCGTAGTCTGCCCTCGAAAGGATGGGCGCCTCCGGGTCGCTGTTTATCGCGACCACGACCTTGGACGTGCGCATCCCGGCCATGTGCTGTATGGAGCCGGAGATCCCGCACGCCACGTAGAGCGAGGGATTCACGGTCTTCCCGGTCTGGCCTACCTGGTGATCGTGCGAGATGTGGCCGGCGTCGACCGCCGCGCGCGATGCGCCGACCGCCGCGCCCAGCGCACTGGCGAGCTCCCCTATGAGCTTGAAGCCCTCGGGGCCCGCCGGGCGGCCGCCTGCGACTATCCGGTCGGCCTCGGTCAGCTCGACCATCCCGCCTTCGGCGTCGGATGTGCCGACGACCCGGGCGCGAAGCTCCCCCGGATCCGCCGCGACGGAAACGATATCCGGCCGGCCGGAGCCAGGGGAAGGGGCGGGAAAAGAGTTCGGCCTCAGCGTGGCCATCTGCGGAAAGCCCGCTATCTCGACCTTTGCGATGAGCTTGCCGCCGTAGATCGGGCGACGAAATACGAGCCCTCCCCCCTCAAGGGATACGGAGGTGCACTCGGAGGCGAGGCCGGCCTTCAGGCGCATCGCCGCCCGGGACATCAGGTCGCGGCCGTTAGGGGATGCCGACGCGAGAATCGCCCGCGGGCCTTCCTTCGCCGCGATGTCGCAGAGTACGCTCGCGTAGGCCTCGCCGGAATACGCGGAAAGCTTTTCGTGGGAGGGGATGACGACTTTGCCCACGCCAAGACGACCCAGCTCAAAGGCCACATCCTCAGGCGGGTTGGAAAAGAGGAGCGCTGAGACCTTGCAGCCCAGCGCACCCGCGAGCTCCGCGGCCTTGCCGGCGAGCTCCGCCGAGTAGCGCTTGAGTTTTCCATCTGCGTGTTCGGCGACTATCAGAATATCTGCCATGCCTTAAACCCCGTCGTCGGTGACTGGTGATCAGTGACCTGTGACCAGTGATCTGTAACCCAATGTCCGCTACAGCGTGGCGCATCCGACTGAAAACGCAGCGAAGATCTCCCGTCGCTTCGGCCCACAGCTGATGCCTGTCGGGCAAAGTGTAACATTGTAAAGGCCTGACCCCAAAATCTGAGAACATCGGTGCGATTGTTGGACCCAAATTGCAGGCGCTCTCTGAGCGGCGTCCGAGTGCGGCGCTTTCTGCAGCCGTTAATTAAGCGGCGCACGAGCGCAGTGAGCGAGCGGCGCCTGAGCGAACGAACTTAGCGAAGAGAGAGCCTGCAATTCGGGTCCCGCGAAAACACCCGGCAAGAACCTCGCCTTCCCGTTGTCAACGCGCTAGACAACACCGGCCTCCTCGCGCAAGAGCTTCAAAAGCTCCTCGGCCGCCTCGGCCGGAGTTCCCTTCAGGATCCTTCCGGCAGCGCGCTCCGGGGGGAGCTCGAACGACGACAATTTCACCCTGGCGGAGAGATCGGCGCAAAGATCTGACGCGTTTATCTCGGCGACCGGCTTCGAGCGCGCCTTCATGATGCCGGGAAGCGACGCATAGCGCGGTTCGTTTAGCCCCTTCTCGCAGCCGAAGAGCGCGGGGAGGGATGCCTCGACGATATCCTTTTCTCCGCCGGAAACCGGGCGGGTGACAGTAGCTTTCGAGAAATCCTCGGAGACGGAGAATTTCTCTATGGGGCTCACGTGGGGGAGGGAGAGGAGCTCGGCTACGCCTATGTGGACCTGCGCGGAGTCGTCATCTATAGCCTGCTTTCCTGCGAATATGGCGTCGAATTTCTCGGGGGCGCAGGCCGCGGCCAGGAGGCCAGCGGTGACAAAGGAATCGAGATCGACCCCTTCCGAGTCTATCCTTATGCCGCGATCGACGCCCAAGGCCATAGCCTGTCTCAGCGCCTCGACGGCGCGGGCGGGGCCCACGGTAACCGCGACGACCTCGCCGCCCGCCCTCTCCTTCAGGCGAAGCGCCTCCTCGAGCGCGTACTCGTCGAAGGGGTTGATGACCCACTTGATTTCGCCCTCGTCTAGTCCGGCTCCGCCTGAATTCAGCTTAATGCGCGTCTCGGAATCGGGGACCTGTTTTATGAGAACGCCGATCTTCACTTGGGCCTCCGGGAAACCCCGCGCCGTGCAAAAGCGACGGGATTCTTCAGCCGGCACGCCCCTTCGGGGGGCATGGCCTCAGAATGACACATGGTCCTGCCTCTTGCTTCTCAGCTTCTGAGCTTCTCAGCTTCTTTGCTTCTTTGCGTGCCTCATCGGCCTTGCTCGCCGTGCCGTCTAGTACCTGTAGTGCTCCGACTTATACGGGCCGTCGACCGGAATATTCACGTAC
>DAONII010000067.1:0-7098 GCA_035405085.1 bacterium
TCTACAACGAGCATCCCGACGATACGCTGATCGTCGTGGTGGGCGACCACGAGAAAGTCCTTCAGCTCTCGAAACAGATGATCATGAACCCGTTCAAGGGCTACGAGGAGGACGAGCGCAACATAATGCATCCGTCTCTCAAGGAGACGATCCGCGAGTTCTCCGCGATGGACGGAGCGTTCGTAATCGCCGACGACGGCACCGTGCTCTCCGCAGGCCGCTACCTGGGCGCGGCCATCGACGAGTCCTCTCTGCCCCGCGGTTTGGGAAGCCGCCACATAGCCGCGGCCGGCATCACCACCTTGACCGCCGCGCTCGCCTTTGTTATCTCGGAGTCCTCCGGCGACGTCAGGATATTCAAGGACGGCCAGATAATAATGCACCTCGAGAAGGCGCCCCAGAAGAAGTGACGGGCGCCGTTCCATGAAACAGCGACTCTAAAGCAACCGAAAGGAAAAAGGACATGCCGACGAAGAAGGTGGACCAGCAGCAGTTCGATCTGAGGGTGGTGGAGCGCGAGATCGCCAAGGGGCTGCTCGACCGCCGCGAATACGATTCCTACATGAAGGCGCTTCCCGACGACGAGCCCTTCGCCGATTACATCGAGGTCTACGAGGAGCCTCCCGCAGAGGAGCCGACGCCGCTGGCCGAGGAGCCGAGGTTCACCTCCGCGTAGGGCCCCTTTTCCTCACGCACGACGCATCCAAGCACCTCACCGGCGGCCTCAGCCACCGAACTCTTAAGCCTTCGCATCGGGCAGCTGCGGCCTGTGAGCGCGGCTATCGAGGTTACGCCGCGGTCGCGTATCCCGCACGCAACTATGTGCCTGTAGGGTTTGAGATCCAAATCGACGTTCAGGGCGAAGCCGTGCTGGGTGATCCCGTGCTGAACGTTCATCCCTATCGCGACGATCTTCGACCGCCCGACCCAGATGCCGGGGTGCCCCTCGTCGCGCGCCCCTTCGACCCCTTGCCGGGAGAGCACAAGCATGCACATCCGCTCTACCGCGCCTACGAAATCGCGCACGCCCAATACGAAATCGGATATCCGGCAGATGAAATAGCCTACGAGCTGCCCCGGGCCGTGGTAGGTGATCCCGCCGCCGCGGTTCGTCTTGACCACCTCTATTCCTTCCTCGGCCACGCTCTCCGGGGAAGAGACGAAATCCCCCGCGCAGTCGCGTTTTCCCATAGTGAAGACCGGGGGATGTTCGAGGAGGAGCAGCGTGTTTGGAATATCGCCCGCTATCCTTTTCTCGCGAAGCGCGTCCTGCAGGGCCCACGCTTCAGCGTAGGGAACCGTTCCAAGGTCGCGCCATTCGAGCACCGGTCGGCTCATGGCAGCCGGTGCTCACGGCGCGCCGCGTCCTTGCGCAGCAATTCGAAGCCTATCCGGACGTACTGAAAACCGCTTGCGATTATGAATACTGACGCCGCGAAGACGGACCACACGAGCAGGTCCTGCAGCGGGATTCCGGCGGGAGAGAGATGGGGCTTCCACCAAAGCAGCAGGCCTAAGATTGCAACCGCCAACTGCACCAGCGTGGCGATCTTGGACACCAGTATCGGGCTGTATGGAAGATCGGCCTTCTTCCGCTCCAGGTAAATTATACCCGATACTATGGTAGCGTCTCTGGCGAAGGCGAGCAGGAAAAACCAGAGCGGGACGAGCCCCTCAAAGGCCAGAAGTGCGAAACAGCTCTGCATCAGCAGCTTGTCGGCGAGCGGATCCAGTATGGCCCCCCCCTTCGAGCGCTGGTTCAGGAGGCGGGCGACGGAACCGTCTATGAGGTCTGTAAAGCCGGCGACGCAGAACAGCACGAACGCGGTTTTCTGCAGCGAAAGGATGAAGGCGGCCACGAAGAAGGGCGTTAAAACGAGCCTGAGTACCGTGAGAGCGTTCGCGACCGTGAATGTGACCATTGCCTGTTCAGAGCCTCCCTGAGAGGGCGGACGAGATCTCTTCCCCCGCCTGCCTGCACGCCCGGCGCATCGCCGCGACGCCCGCCGTGGTCCTGGAATCGCCGGTCTCACATACGCGGCCGACCCCCGTGGCGACGCGCTTCATCGTGGAGGTGTCGACGGCCTTGCAGTCGGCCTCCGCACAGGTGGCGGACGCCTTCCCACGCTTCGCCTTGCGGTGGAAGGTCTTCACGCCGCAGCAGACGGCTTGTTTTGCGCCGGGCAAAACGATCGCGGCCGATGCCGCGGCCGTTTCGTTCGGCAGCGAGCTCAAATTCGGGTACCTTGCAAAAACCGCCCTCGCCCTCTTTGCCTCGAGTCGCTGCTCGGCGACGAAGTTCCCGTCGGGCAGCTCGAAGCCGGATTCCGACATCACCCGGGAGATGACGCGTTCGCATTCGTTGGGCTCCGCCGAGCCGTCCGGGAGCGATGAAAAGTACGATCCGACCCAACGTTCCATTATCCTCTCGGATGCGAAGACAGCCGCCGACGGGCCGGCCGTCTGCGCTGCGCCGACGGATGGCGACAGCAGGGCTGAAAAGGCTACGACACATAAAAGGCGGCTCATGATCCTCCGTTCACATCGGGTATGTAGCCGAAGGGAGCCTCCGCCGCCACAAAATTCTTCTGCCCGGACTACACATCCATGACGAATCGCCTGTATTTGCCTATAAACTTTTCATGCAGCTCGCACTCCAGAAAGATCCAGTCCGCCTCGTAGCGAACTCCGGTCACGTAGCCGAGCCTGTAGAGAGCCGAGACTATATCGCCCCGGTCGGCCGGAAGCTTGAGCAGCGAGCGCCTGAACTCCATCCTGAGCACGTCGTCTATCCTCTGCAGGAGCATTCCGACGCCCTCCCCGGTCGCGGCGGAGATCCTGAGCGATTCCCTGCCGCCGGCGCCGCACGATCCGGGAACGTCGCATTTGTTAACCACATCTATCCTCGGCTTCCCGGAAAGTTCAAGCTCTTTGAGGACGCCTTCCACGACATCCGCCTGCGCCGAGGCTTCCTCGTCCGAGCCGTCTATGACGTGGAGCAGCAGCTTGGCATGGGCGACCTCCTCGAACGTCGAACGAAACGATTCGACCAGCTGGTGCGGCAGCCTGCGTATGAACCCGACCGTGTCCGCGAGCAAAACCTCCCTCCCCGACGGAAGCTTCAGCCTCCTGACGGTCGGGTCGAGGGTGGCGAAGAGCTTGTCCTCGACGAAGACCTCAGCGCCCGTCATCGCGTTCATGAGGGTCGATTTGCCGGCATTGGTGTATCCGACGAGGGATACGAGCGGAAGGGGAACGGCGTCGCGCTTGAGCCTGTGCAGGCCGCGGTGGGCCCTTACGCGCTTTAGCCCCCTGCGCAGCAGGGTTATCCTTTCACGCATGCGCCGCCTGTCGACCTCGAGGGCGGTCTCCCCCGGGCCCCTCGTTCCGATGCGCCCTGCCTGCTGCGAATAGATGTGGCCCCGGCCGGCGAGCCTCGGCGAGATGTATTCGAGCTGCGCGAGCTCGACCTGCAGCTTGCCCTCAGCCGAACGGGCGCGCATGGCGAAGATGTCGAGGATCACCGCCGTGCGATCCAGGACAAAAAGCCCGACCTCCTTCTCTATGTTGCGGTTCTGAACGGGCGAGAGCTCGTCGTCGACGACGACGATATCGGCCCCGGCCTCGGCCGCCGTCTCCGCAATCTCCGCTATCTTCCCTCGGCCGAGCAGCGTTGCAGGGTCTGCGCGCCTGACTTCCTGCGAGATCGTGCCCACCACGTCGCCGCCGGCGGTCCCGACGAGACTCGCAAGCTCCGAGAGGGAATGCTCCATCCCGCGTCGCGTCATCCTGCCCCGCCGCACCCCCACCAGCAGCGCCTTCTGAGATGAGATCGACCTTGCGCGGCCCCTTCCCCGGCTCTTCACAAGCGCCTCCCTAAGACCGACGGATCAGCTGGATTTGACGCCGGCTTCATGAGGAGAACTTCGTGACGTTGTGCCCGAACAGCTTCTCCACCGCTGAGACGAGCGCCGAGTTAGGAGCGAGCTTCATCTCGGAGGGCAGCTTCAGGACGGTCTCCGATCGGTCGGGCACGACGAGGTGTACGAAACCGGGGCATTCCCCGGGATAGCGCGAGAGGACGTTTTTCAGCTGAGCGAGATGGTTCGGGGTGACCTCGGGCTGGCTCAGATAGAAGTGGATGCTCTTAGTGAGCCGCTCGGCGACCTCCTCTATAGGGAATATCTGCTGGGCTATCACCTTCGCCGACTCGCCGTCCGTGTCCGCCTGTCCGATCACGAAAAAGGGCCGGTCGCTCTTTATCAGATCCGTCGCCTCGGCGTAGACGTCGGAGAAGACGACCACCTCCGCCGAGCCCTTGAGGTCCTCGAGGGTTACGAAACCCATCCTGTCGCCGCGCCTGGTGGTTATCTCGCGCAGCTTTGCCGAGACCCCGCCGAGGCGCACCTCCTGGTTGTCGCTCGCGTCCGAGATGGTGGCGGTGTCGTGCGTCGCGTAGCGGCCCAGCACCTCCTCGTATGAGGCGAGCGGATGCCCGGTTATGTAGAAGCCCAGCGACTCCTTCTCGTAGGCGAGGAGTTGCCGCTCCCCCCACTCCGACACGTCGGGCAGCTCCGGCGCCTGCAGGTCGGCGGCGCCCGTGCCCAGGGCGTCGAAGAAATTGGACTGGCCGGTCATCCGATCGCGCTGGCGCGAAGCGGCCATCTCCATCGCGCGGTCGAGTGCGGCGAGCAGCGCTGCTCTGGGGGCCCTGGTGAAATCGAACGCTCCGCACTTGATGAGGCTCTCGACGACGCGCTTGTTCACCCGCCTGGAATCGACGCGCTCGCAGAAATCGAAGAGCGAACGAAACGCGCCGCCCTCCTCGCGCACCGCGACTATGCTCTCGATAGCCCCCTCGCCCACGTTTTTTACCGCGGCCAGCCCGAAGCGCATGACGCTGTCGCCGACGACGGAGAAATCGCGCTCGCTCTCGTTTACGTCGGGCGGGAGCACCCGTATGCCGTGCGCGCGGCAATCGTTTATGTATTCCAGTATCTTGTCCGTGTTGTCCTTCTCGGTGGTGAGGAGCGCGGCCATGTATTCGGTCGTGTGGTGGAACTTGAGATAGGCGGTCTGGAACGCGACGAGCGCGTACGCGGCGCTGTGGCTCTTGTTGAAGCCGTACTCGGCGAACTTCGCCATCAGGTCGAAGATGTGCTCGGCCTTCTGCCTCGAGACCTTAGTCTCCGCGGTGCCCTTGAGAAAGCGCTCCCGCTGCCTCGCCATCTCCTCCGGCTTCTTCTTCCCCATGGCGCGCCGCAGCAGGTCGGCTTCGCCGAGCGAGAAGTTTCCCAGGACGTTGGCGATGCGCATCACCTGTTCCTGATAGACGATGACCCCGTATGTGTCGCGCAGTATCTCCTCGAGCTGAGGCAGCTCGTAGCGTATAGCAGTCCTGCCGTGCTTCCTGTTGATGAAGTCGTCGACCATCCCGGAGCCCAAAGGACCGGGCCGAAACAGCGCCACGAGAGCGACGATGTCGCCGAAGACGTTGGGCTTTAGCTTCTTGACCAAATCGGTCATGCCGGAGCTCTCCAGCTGAAACACGCCGGCGGTGTCCCCATCGGAAAGCTTTTTATATACCAGCGGGTCATCGAGCGGGATCGCGTCGATGTCGACCCCCTCTCCGGTCCTGCGCCCTATCATCTTTATCGCGTCGTCTATGACGGTGAGAGTCTTGAGGCCCAGAAAGTCGAACTTGATCAGCCCGATCTTCTCTATCGACTTCATGTCGTACTGAGTGACGACGTCGTCGTTGCCGCCCTTATAAAGGGCCACGTATTCGGTCAGCGGCTCGTCCGAGATAACCACCCCGGCCGCGTGCGTGGAGGCATGGCGAGGGAATCCCTCGATCGCCGCCGCTATTTCGAGCAGGCGCGCGACCCCTTCCTGCTTTCTCGACAGATCCTTTAGCTTCGGCTCTATCTCGAGCGCCTTGGCCAGCGTCATGCCCAGCGTGGCCGGGATGAGCTTCGCTATACGGTCCACATCGCCGTAGGGAAGCCCCATCACGCGGCCGACGTCGCGAACAGCCGCCCTGGCCTTCATCGAACCGAAGGTGATTATCTGGCTGACGTTTCCGTATTTCTTCGAGACGTACTCTATCACCTCCGGCCGCCGCCTCATGCAGAAGTCGATATCGACGTCCGGCATGCTTATGCGCTCCGGGTTCAGGAAGCGCTCGAAGAGCAGGTCGTGCTCGAGCGGATCTATGTTGGTTATGCCCAGGCAATAGGCGACGAGAGACCCCGCCGCGGATCCCCTGCCCGGGCCGACGGGGAGGTCGATGCTGCGAGCGTAGCCTATGAAATCCGCCACGATGAGGAAGTATCCGGCGAAGCCCATCTTCATGATCACGCCGAGCTCTGTCGAGAGCCTCTCATCGTAGAGGGACCTCGCCACGCCGCGCCTCGCCTCTATCCGGGGCCAGCGGGAGTCCAGCCCCTTCACGGCGGCCGCCTCCAGGTATGAGCTCAGATCCTCGCCGTTTTGCGGGGCGAAGCGGGGGAAATGGTACTTGCCGAACTCCAGCTCGAGGTTGAGCCGCTCGGCCACGGCTATCGAATTCGATATCGCCTCGGGTATGTCCTCGAAGAGCTCGGCCATCTCCTCGGCCGATTTGAGGTAGAACTGATCGCTGCCGAGCTTCATGCGTTTCGTGTCGGCGATGGTCTTCCCGGTCTGTATGCACAGCAAGGCGTCGTGCGCGGAGGCGTCCTCGCGCCTTATGTAGTGGACGTCGTTTGTAGCCACGAGCCCTATGCCGAGCTCTTTGCCCAGCTCGACCATCCCGGAGCGCACCCGGTCCTGGCCCGGGAGGCCGTGGTCCTGAACCTCCAGAAAGAACCGGTTTTCGGTGAACACGGAGGAGAGCCCCTCCGCCGCGGCCCGGGCATCCTCCATCCGCCCCTCGAGGAGGGCCTGGGAGACCTCCCCCTTGAGGCAACCCGAGAGGCAGATGAGCCCCCCACTATATTGACGCAATATCTCCTTATCTATTCGAGGCTTATAATAAAACCCCTCCAAATAACTTGATGTTATGAGCCGGCACAGGTTCCTGTAGCCCTCGCGGTTTTTTACCAGCAGCTTGAGGTG
>DAONII010000068.1:0-1429 GCA_035405085.1 bacterium
GCGTCGGCGGATTTCCAAAGGCGCCGACGCGCCGCGCGTGCGGAGACCGCCACGGCGCGGCGCCTCCGACTCACGAACGGGAATCAGCTCCGACGCGCCTTCAGGCCGCCGAGGGCTTCCATTTGCCGCGTATCAGATCCCTCATCCTGATACCCTTGTTGTACATGTACTGCTGCGCGACGCTCATCACCGTATTCACGAGGATGTAGAGAACCAGCCCCACCGGCAAAAAGAGCATGAAGACCGAAAACATAACCGGCATGATCATCATCATCTTCTGCTGTGCGGGGTCGGCGGAGGCGGAAGGCATGAGCTTCTGCTGCGCCATCATGAAGACGCCCAGCAGTATGGGCGTTATGAGGTACGGATCGGGCGCGGACAGGTCCCTGTAGAACCAGAAGAACGGCGCGTGATAGAGCTCTATCGAGTTCCACAGCACCTTGTACAGCGCGATGTATATCGGAAACTGGGCGAGCATCGGCAGGCATCCGCCCATCGGGTTCACCTTGTGCGCCCGGAAGAGCTGCATCGTCTCCTGGTTGAGCTTCTGCTTGTCCCCGGCGTGCTTCTTCTGAAGCTCCTTGAGCCTGGGCTGCAGCTGCTGCATCGCCTTCATCGATTTCAGCGATTTTACGTTTATCGGGTGCAGCAGGAGCTTCACGAATATCGTGAGGAGTATGATCGCCACACCGTAGTTGTGGATGAGACCGTAGAAGAACTTGAGGCAGTAGAGGATCGGTATCGCGACGACCGTGAACCATCCGTAGTCGATCGCCTCGTCGAGCCTCACGCCGGCCCCTTTGAGCTGGTTTATCTCCTTTGGCCCCGCGTAGACCGAGAAGAGGCTCGATGCCTTGTCGCCGGATGTAGCGGTGAACGCGGGCAGGGCCGCCCCGGCCCAGAGACCGCGCACGCCGGGCCCCTGACCCGTGAGGTCCGAGGCGCCGTATTCGGCGGAAAGCCCCTGGCCCTGAACCCGGGGAATTATCGCCCCCAGGAAGTAACGGCTCTCGAGGCCCGCCCACAGGAGCTGGCCCGCCTGCTCGCTTCTCACCTCTATGTCGGAGACCTTTTCCTGCCGGTGAACCTTGCCGTCGAGATAATAGACCGGGACTTTGTTGTCCGGCGAGGGCTGCTTCAGGAAGCTGAAGAAGCCGCCTTTCTTCGGCGGCAGCGTAACCCCGCTCCACGAGAGCGCCGGCCGCCCGGCCAGCGTCCTGGAAGAGAGGTTCTTCACGTCGACCGACACGTCGAGGAGGTAGCTCTCGGGTTTGAATGTTATCGTTTTAGTTACCTCCACCTCATCGGAGCGCCAGCGAAAGACCGCGCTCTTCTCGTCGGCAGCCACCAGCTCGTAACGGGGCCTTTCAGGAAAGGAGAAATTCCCCCCCTGAAACGAGAGCATGAGGGACGGCGGCAGACCGGCCGC
>DAONII010000068.1:1529-4671 GCA_035405085.1 bacterium
TTCGGCGGGTTGATAACCGAAAACCACAGGATGAAGAACGCCGCCGATATGCCGATGGCCAGAATTCCGCGATACTCGCTTTTCATCATCGTTCCTTTCACCGGATCTCTCCGGCACAGAGGCTAACGGACGGGATCAAAGCCGCCGGGGTTCCATGGACCGCAGCGGATCAGGCGCCTCGCTATGAGCCCCGCCGCGCGAGGCCATGGGTATTTGTTCAGCGCATCCGCCGCATAGGCGGAGCAGCTGGGATAAAAGCGGCAGTTGCAACCCATCGCACCAAAAAGCGGGGAAAAAAATACGCGATAGGCCGCAAGGGCCTTCTGAAGCACTCTCTTCATTATGGCTTTTTTACCAATCTCTTGTTCAGTTTTTCGAGCGACCTCCGGAGGAGATCGCGAAGCTCTTCGTTCTCGAGCGATGCGGCGCCTCTCCCCGGGATTACAACACAGTCCCCTTCGGGGAAGAGTGCTCCGTTTATGCGGAAAAACTCGCGGACGACCCTCTTCAGGCGATTGCGCTCCACCGCGCAGCCGACATTGCGCGAGGCGACGATTCCCAGGCGCCGCCTCCCGCCCGGCAAAAAACCCAAGACCAGAATCCCCTCGCGAACGCGGACGCCCCCTTTCTTCACGGCCAAAAATTCATTCGGCAGGCGAAGGCGGCGGGATTTGGTAAAGCGCTTCGTCATCGCCTGCGTCAGGCCTTGACTCCAACGCGCTTGCGACCCTTGCGGCGCCGGGCAGCGATAACCTTGCGCCCGCTCTTCTTCGCCATGCGGGTGCGAAACCCGTGCTTGTTTTTGCGCTTCCGCTTGCTGGGCTGAAATGTTCTCTTCATGACTTATCCACCTCTTCCTTTTTATTCACAACCAAATGCGCCGCGATCTTAATCCTCTGTGGATGAATCGCCTCCATCTTCCGTTGCTCAAAAGAATTCTCGCGGCACTTCGACGGACGATCAAATGCGCTCGGCAAAAGACAGGATTTCAAAATGTGCGTCAAGGCAATTTTTCTCTATGCAAAAAGGATTTTGAGAATAAAAAATTTTTTCCCTTGCAAACAAAACGCCCTCTGAATTACGAAGCTGCTCATCGGATCGGATGTGCGGCTGTGGAACATTTTTTCGGTCGGCTTCTCGATCAAAGTTTTTCAGTTGAAAAAATGATGCACCTGTTTCGCGGTCGAAGGCATGCGTTGCGATCTTCGCTGCCTAGTCTGTTTAGCCTGCCACAGGGCCGGCGATGCAATCACGTTCAGTCGGGAAAGGCAAATGAGTTATCCACAGGTGTGGATATCATTGTGAATTAATGCCCTTATGAACCCGCTTCTCGATCAGCTAAAAGAGAAAATTCGTTGTAAAATCAGCGACTTAAACTACAATACGTGGTTCAGGCCGATCCTTGACGCCCAGGTCAAGGACGGGACGTTCGTTCTCATAGTTCCCAATAAATTCGTGGCCGACTGGATCAGCGATTATTACAGCGACGTGATACGACAGGAGCTCTTCGGAATAACGCAGAACAATTATCGCCTTGGTTTCGAGTTGTCGCAGGAGAGGTGCTTGAGCTGTGAAGAGCAGCTGCAGCAGGCGGACGCGCCGCCTTCGGTTCCACAGGTCCGTGCAAAGACCATAGAGCCCCTCAACAGCAAATACAGCTTCGACCGCTTCGTAGTCGGTTCTTCGAACCAGTTCGCCCATGCGGCGTGCAAGGCGGTGGCCGACCTCCCGGGCGGCCATTATAATCCGCTGTTTCTCTACGGCGGAGTCGGGTTGGGCAAGACCCATCTGCTGCACGCGGTCGGCCTCCAGGTCAGTCAGGCTCATCCGGAGATGCAGGTCATCTACGTAAGCGCCGAGAAGTTCATGAACGAACTCATAAACGCGCTGCGCTACGAAAGGATGCCGGAATTCCGCAAGAAATATCGGGATCGCTGCGATATCCTGCTCATAGACGACATTCAATTCATCGCCGGCAAGGAGCGGACGCAGGAGGAGTTCTTCCATACTTTCAACGCGCTCCACGAGTCACAGCGCCAGATAGTCTTGACGAGCGATAAACTGCCCAGGGACATCCACGGCATCGAGGAGAGGCTTCGCTCCAGATTCGAGTGGGGGCTCATAGCGGACGTCGGCGCACCCGACCTCGAAACCCGCATCGCCATCCTGCGCAAGAAAGCCGATGCGCAGGGCCTGCAGTGCCCCGACGATGTGGCGATGTTCCTCGCCAGCTCCATAAAGTCGAACGTCAGGGAGCTGGAGGGATCCCTCATAAGAATCAACGCCTTTTCCTCCCTGGCCGGAAGCGATGTCACCGTAGAGCTGGCCCGCGAGATTATGGGCGACATGATAAGGGAGAAGGAAAATATCTGCACGATCGAATCGGTCCAGAAGGTGGTGGCCGATTTCTACAAGATAAACGTCTCTGACATGAAGTCGCCCCGCCGTCTAAAGAGCCTGGCCCACCCCAGGCAGGTGGCGATGTATCTCTGCAAAAAACATGTGCATTCATCCTTTCCGGAAATTGGAAACAAGTTTGGGGGCAAGGACCACACCACCGTGATGCATGCCTGTAAAAAAATACTGCGCCTTCTGGAACAGGACGTCGCTCTCCAGAACGATATTGCAATTCTGGAAAAAACCATCCTCCACTGATTTACATCATCCCCTGCTCTCCCGGAAAAGGGCCGGTGTCGCCAAAAAAATTTTTTCAACCGTCCGGTGTTGATAAGCTGTGGTTCACGACCTAATTGAATGTTGACAACCTCGAAGTCTGTGGATTACTGCTCGAGCGAGGGGAAAACTCCTGAATGAGCGATATATATCAACAGGAAGACCCCGAACATATTTCCTTTTATTCCAGCAACTAGGGAGGGTTTTCAACATATCAAGCCCCCCTACTACTGCTACTAGTTTTATATATGATTATACTTAAACACCAATAGAAGAGGACTCCATGGAAATCAAAATCGCCAGATCAGAGATGTTGAAGGGTCTTGGGCTGATCCAGGGGATAGTCGAGAGAAAGACGACTATGCCAATACTCGCGAACGTGCTCCTGGATGCCTCGGGAAAAACTCTATCCCTTACCGCCACGGATCTGGAGGTCGGATTAAACTGCATTTTACAGGGCGAGGTGCTT
>DAONII010000068.1:4771-7095 GCA_035405085.1 bacterium
TACCGCCACGGATCTGGAGGTCGGATTAAACTGCATTTTACAGGGCGAGGTGCTTGCCGGCGGTAAGGTTACGGTCCATGCCCGGAGCATCTACGACATCGTAAAGGAGCTCCCCGAGGAGGTTGTTCACCTCACGGTTAAGGACGGAAGCTGGATAGAGATAAGGTGTGGAAAGAGCCGTTACAGGATAGTGGGACTTTCGCCCGACGAGTTTCCTGAACTTCCTTCCAAGGGGCAGGGAGACGTTTGGAGGATAGACGGCGCTCTTTTGGGCCAGATGATAGAGCGCACTTCATTCGCTATGTCAGGCGATGAAACCCGTTTCAACTTGAACGGCGTATATCTCGATCCGGTCAAATCAAAGGAAGAGGCGAAGCTGAAGATGGTCGCCACGGACGGCCACAGGCTCTCCATCGTCGAAAGGGAGGTCGGGGCGAAGTGCGGCATTCAGAAGGGTGCTATCGTGCCGCGTAAGGGCGTATCAGAGCTCAAGAAGATTATCGAATCCGGAGAAGCACCGCTGGACATGTGGCTCGATTCAAAACACCTGATCGTCTTCAGGGATAATGTGACGCTCGCTATACGCCTTATAGATGGTCAGTTTCCTCCCTATGAGCAGGTGGTGCCGAAATCTTCGAAGCGGGTCGTATCGGTAGAAAGAGGAGCCCTGATACACGCGCTGAAGAGGGTGTCTGTTTTGTCCACCGACCGAGCCAGAGGAGTCAAATTTTCGGTATCCACGAAGAATCTGGAGATATTTGCCTCAAATCCTGATCTGGGAGAGGCGCGCGAAGAGCTGGAGGCTGATTACAAGGGGGAGACATTCGAGGTCGGCTTCAATGCACGATATTTCATAGATGCGCTGGATGCCATAGAGGATGATCGGGCGGTGCTCCAGATGGGCGACGAGACCTCCCCATGCATAATCAGGAGCGAAAAGGACCGCGGCTTCACCCATGTGATAATGCCGATGAGGCTTTGATTCCGATCGATCCGGCCCTTCATCGGCAATCAGAGATGAAGGGCCTTTTTGTGCACGAAATTTCCCCGATGAATATAAATTCACTCCATCTGATAAATTTCCGCAATTTCGAAGGGGAAAAAATCGAATTTGGTCCCCAGTTCAATCTGCTTATCGGCAAAAACGCACAGGGAAAGACGAATATCATAGAGGCGCTCTGTATTTTGGCGAACGGGCGATCCTTCAGGACTTCTGAATTTCGCGATATGATCAGAATGGATGGGGATTTTACAGAATTGAGATCGAATGTTTCAGGGAGGGCCGGGCTCGACGAGCTTCGCGTCACACTCGACAGGGCAAGGAAGTCTTTTTTCCGCAACGGGAAGAAAACGACTCCGGGCGGTTTCAAGGGCCTGAATGCGGTCCTGTTCGCGCCGGAGGAGATATTGCTCCTTCGAGATTCCCCGTCCGCCAGGAGAAAATACATCGACAACCTTATTTCCAATGTCGTGGCATCCTATAGGGGTCTGGTGCGCTCTTACGAGAGGGTGATCAGCCACCGGAACCGCCTGCTGCAGGAGCCCATGGGCTCGCTTGGGGCAAACCTCGCCCTCTTCAAGGGCTGGGATTCTCAGCTCGTGGAGTATGGCGCCAGGATAATAGTGGAGAGGAACGACTGGTGTACGCGCCTAAACGGTTATATACCCGAGCGCTACAGAAGAATTGCCCCCGAGGACGGGGAGGCCACCTTTGTATACAGGCCGCATTGCGGCGAAGAGGTCCTCCCTGGCGGAGAAAGATCCGTCAGGGATGCCCTCTTGAGGGAACTAAACGAGAGACGCGAAGACGAGTTCGTGAGGGGGTTTACGCTCGTCGGACCGCACAGGGATGATCTTGAGGCGAGAATAGCCGGCGCTGCGGTGAAGAGCTTCGGATCCCAGGGCCAGCACAGGAGCTTCGTATTGGCGCTCAAGATAGCCGAGATCGACCTGTTGTGCGATGCCCTCGGAGAGACGCCGATACTGCTTCTCGACGACGTGGCCAGCGAGCTCGACACCGATAGGAATCTCTTTTTCTTCAGATATCTGTGCGAGGCGAGGGGGCAGGTCTTTGTCACGGCCACGGACGCCGATTCCGTAAAATTCGACGATGCGGGGGAGATAAGGCGTTTTACGATAGATTCCGGCCGCGCGCTGCCCTCAGTATAGCCATCCCGCAGTTTGACCCGACCTCGTTTTCCCTCGCGTCTCCGATAGACAGGATCACATCGAAGCCCAGCGACCTGAATTTCTCGCAGAGCCACGAGGCGGCCTCCGGCGCGTGCGGGGGCAACGAGGTAACGAGCCCCGTTTCGCGCGAGCGC
>DAONII010000069.1:0-6972 GCA_035405085.1 bacterium
CCCGCTTCTGCATGGGGTTGAAATCGAGGCGCCGCGCCGCCCGCTCGCTGAACGGGAACAGGCCGGTGGTGCTTTGCTGGTTGTTGAGGAAAAGCTGGACCAGGTCCCAGTTGATGCCGTCGCGGTTCTCCGGCGCGAGCTTGACCGAGATGATCTTCTGTTCGATGAGGATGGGGATATTGAGGCCTTCCTGGGCCGGGGCGCTCGGGGCCCCCGCCAGCAGGGCGCCAAGAACGGCCGCCGACAGCACTGATGACGTAAAGCGATGACGCATCTCCTCCTCCTTGCTTGATGGCGCGCAGCTTTGGATGTAACCTACAGAACGTTCTTCCCGGGACGACCCGGGACGATTAACGATAGTACGGCCGGGGTGGCCCGGGCAAGGGATTTTTCCTTGAGAAATATCGCATCCATGGCACGGTGGGCGGCGTCGGCGGCGCTCCTGGGGGCGCTGGCCGGTCCCGGCTGTTCCTCGATACCCGCGCGGCCCGACGAGCTCTTTCGCGCCTCCGCCCCCGACCTCCCGCGGCCGCTGCGGGACATATTCCTGGAATCCCTGCGCGTCGTGGTTCTGCTGGAGGATCTCCGGGAGGGGTTCGAGCGGGAGGACATCCGCGCCTACGGGGCCTGTTTCTCCCCCCGCTTCTCCTACTACGAACAGGGGTGGGCCTGGTGGCGGGAGAAGGTGGAACGGGAATATTTCCGGCCCTACGCCGAACTCCGGCTCGATTTCGAAACGGTCGACATCGCCCTGTTCAAGCAGGACGCCTACTTCTGGATCCGGCAGGAAGGCTACGACTGGCTGGGAGGGGAGGCGGGTCGGCGCCCCTTCCGCCGGGACTACCGGATGCTGATCGCGTCCCCCTGGGGCGACGCCGATGTTCTCTTCGGCCCTTCCCCGGCCAGAACGGGGAAAGCGTCCAGGGAGGAAAATTCGCCCCGGATACCCGTCGCGGTCACCTGCCGCGTCGATCCGGAACTGGACGTGACCATGGCCGAAGTGACGGTGCGGGGGACCGTCCGGGGGGCTTCCCCGGGCGGCGGTTTCGAGATGCGCCAGGAACAGATACTGCTCCTGGAGAAAGACGCGGGCCGCTGGAGCATAGTGTCGGTCCGCTGAATTCGAAAACGGTCGAACGGGAGGGACGCCGTGAAGAACGAAGGGACGCTCGAACTGATCCGGGGCGACATCGTCCGCCAGGAGACCGCGGCGATCGTCAACGCCGCCAACTCCTCGCTGCTGGGGGGAGGGGGGGTGGACGGCGCCATTCACCGCGCCGCCGGCCCGCGGCTCCTGGAAGCCTGCCGGGCGCTGCCCGAGGCGCGCCCCGGGGTGCGCTGCCCCCCCGGGGAGGCCCGGATAACCCCGGGGTTCGATCTGCCGGCCGCGTTCGTCATCCACACCGTCGGGCCCGTCTACCGGGACGGCACGTCGGGCGAGGACGAAATCCTGGCCTCCGCCTACCGCAGCAGCCTCGACCTGGCCCTGGAGCGGGGGCTCGCCTCGGTCTCCTTCCCCTCGATCGGCACCGGGGCGTACCGCTACCCGGTCCCCGCCGCCGCCCGGGTCGCGCTGGGCGCGGTGCTCGGCTTCCTCGGGGAAACGGAGGGGCTGGAGCTGGTTCGGTTCGTGCTCTTTTCGGAAAGGGACCTGGACGCCTACCGCCAAGCCTTCGAGGAACTGACCGGACTGGGGGAAGCATAGGGCAGAGAGCAGAGAGCATAGGGGGGAAGAGGGTTCAGGGTTCGGGGTTCAGGGGGGGAGAGGAGCGCCGAGCGCAAGGTGCCGGGCGTAAAACCCCTCCGCCTCGCCCCCATACAGGGGCCGGGGGAGGAACTCAAGAATCAGTATTCGGTAGCCCCCCGCCGCGCCCCCCGAAGGTCCGTTCACGGACATAGCCGTTTCAATCACGAATACTGCATAACCCTACCCGAGCGGAAGGCTCATATCCGATCCTTGGGGAAAAAGAAAAAGGATTGATGGTCTTGACTTTCGGTGCAGAAAGTCATAGATTAACTTTAGAGGTGAATCATGAGATTTCCTATCTTCGATGATTTGGGGATCGAATCCATCGACTTCGATCACATTTTGATTTCATTTTTGCCGGACAGAGATAAAGAGGGGAACAAATTCAGCAATAAAGCATGGGAAACCGGAGCGTTAAAACTGCAGGCTGAACTTTTCCGGGGAGCTACTTCCTATCCTCGGACGATTCCTTCGAGGGGATCTTACAGAACTTCAGAAGGAAAAATCATCTTGGAAGATACCAAGGCCGTTCTTTCATGCGTGAAGAAAGAAGAACTTACACCGGAAGCTTTAAAAAAATTCTCCGATTTCTTGAAAGAATTCGGCCAAAAGACCAACCAGGAAACGGTAGCGTTCGCTTTAGATGATCAAATGCATTACATCGACTTTGAGTAAAAGAGGGGGATAAATCATGAACAAGAGAGTCTATTCGCCAAAACAAATTAAGGAGATTACCGGTGCCTCCCGCCATGAGGATATCAAAATACCCTTTTATTACGCTCCGCCGTTTCTGGACATGCTGAAGGATGAACTTTTGCACAAATTACGGTCCAGTGGCGGTCGTCCGACCATCCCCGAATGGGACGTGATCCGTAAGATCCGGTTCTCGGAAGAGTCCTGGAAGAAGCTGGAAAAAGTGTCCGACGAGTGGAGCAAATCGGGGCAAACGGTAAGTCCGGGACAGGTAGCTTCAGTTTTTCTCCAGGCTTGTCTTTCCCGCTCTAAGTAATATTCAAAGCGGGATCTCAATTCGGATGCACCAAGGAGCGCAGAAATTTAAAAATCCAGTGAATCCATGTGTTAGCGTTCTCCTTCTCCTATCAGCAACGCTTTGTGAAAAGCAGGGTGTATCACGAAACGTTTGTCGCTATTCCCAATTCCACGGAGGAGAGCATTAATGCGCTCGCGACTGTAACCCAAGTCATAGGCAAAGATATCACCACTATCTCGCCGAATACCTAGGAAACAGAACCACAGTAAGGCTTGAATAACTTCCGGCCAGCGTTCCTCTGGGACGTCCGCTTCAAGCGCTAAGAGGGAGATGTCCTCGCGAGAGATGGCTAAATTCGTACCCAAGAACTCTGGTAGTACGTCCGCGTACTGAGGATAGATGTCCCGCAGTTCATATCGCAATTCATTGAACATGTCTTCGGAGTACTCACTTTCTGCGGTCACAATATCTTCCTCTGTCACTCGCTCGTGAGATCTACTTGCGCCAATTTGGACGGCCTTTCTCACGAAGTTAAGCAGGTCACGCGGTCGCTGCAATGTTCGGTTTAGAATATAGCGGAAAGAACTTTCCCCTCCAACATGTGCATCGAAAAGCCGGTGCCAGACATCATTGAAATTACCTCTTAGTGATGCGACGGAGGCTTGGATGCGACTGAGGATGAGTTGCTTCATCAACTCTTCATCCGACCAATCGAGGTCAACGTGAGATTCCTTGCCCCGGTCTGGTGTTTCATCTACCAGAAGATCATAGACATCCCGTCGCACGAATACCACGGAAGTGCAGTCAACGCTGTGCTTCTGGAGTTCACGCTGCAATTTGCGAGAAGCATCGAGGAGTCCTCGAAGAATAAGGATGTCCTCCTTCGCAACGCCATGGGTTGGGAAACCTTTGTCGATGTTATCGAAAAGAATCCACAGCTCTCCTACTGCCGCCTGACGGCGGATAACGAGATCCGAGAGTTCGGAAATATCGCTTCCGTAAATCATTTGGGTCAGCACCGTGCCTGTCAGGCTTTCAGCAGGCTGCTCGGGAACGGTGTCAGCCAAGCGTCCGATCAGCGCCATGAGGCGTTCCGAGAAATCTCCTTGGGTGTCGGCGGCATGAGCTTCATATTGACGTTTAAGTTCGTTGAAGGCATCAAGAGCTTCTGGATCTCGCCATGCAGATAGCGCCTCACGTTCGATAATCTTTTTGGCAACTTCAAGAAGGAGCAGGTAGTGCCAGAAAGCTGACAAGGTGTGTTGTTGCGCACCCTCTGTCAAAGGGGCAAGGACAACCTCCCGGAGCCGAACAAATTGATGACCTTCAGGTTTCAGGTCGAGAACCAGAGGATCCTTGCCAACAGAGACGGCCTTCCTAAGTCCGTAAAACAGTGCCGTCTTGCCTGCGCCTTTTCTCCCGATCACTAATCTTGCATGCCCCTGTCGGGCTTGCATGAACTGAGGCGTTCTCACAAAATATGTGGACGAAAGGGCCTTGATCTCGTTTTCGGCTGCTACATCTCCCAAGTCCAACTGATCCAGAATCTTTTCCGGGACTTCCCTTGTTTCGGGGGCCGCATTGTAGATCGACTCTGCGGTGGCACGGACAACTTTGGAGATGGCGTACGGAATAACTGAAACACTCTCATATGGCACAATGATGTCACGGTAATCAATCGGGTGAGTCAACATTCCTTCCTGAAGCATCAGTACGTACTTATCGGCGGCCATCGCAAGGCCACAGACAAAGGCGCAACGCGCATTGTGGGCATTAGCACCAGTACGATCTGGATCAAGCAAATGGGCGACGACAGCAGTTGAACTGTGCACTTGCTTGAATGCCTCGTGGAGTGATAGTCGTGGTGTCTCCCGGGAGTCAAACGAACGAAATGGGCAGCTCGACTTCTTGAGTTCCGAGAAGATGCGAATGCTGCCGTCATTCTCTATGGGTGCCCGCACATAGAAGATCGGTTGTGAGCGGTCGTGTCCGGGAATGTGGTGAACCGGCGGCGACGTATCACGACGACTTCGCACGACGGATGACAGATCAACATTGTTGGCGAAATTCTCATAGCCCAGAACGTCGAAAATGCCAACCTCGTCGAAGAGTTTCTTGTCCTTTTCGTATGAAGTATCCCGCACGGGCAGAACTGGTTTGCCCAGACCCAGAGCATAGCCGATCTCGAAAAGGACATTGAAATTCAAGGTTGTTATGTTGGCAACCACAAGCCTTGAATTGCGTATTGCCTTGCAGATTTCACAGAAGACAATTTGACCTGATATGTGGAGGTCTTCCCACGTCAACCAGTTAATCTCGGAGGAGTATTGCTGGAGGTTCCTGACTGCTTCTCTCACGGTCTGCGCTAGTAATGGTGGTGTCGAAGGATAGATGAAAAATGCGGCGCGCTCAATGGAACCATCAAAGGATTGATCGCAGGGTCCACCTACATAAGGGCAAAATGTTGGGGGGGTAAGGATGCTGTTACTTGTTCTATTCATTTTTCTCTTCCGCTAACGCCGAGGTTAAGAGGGCAGCACAGGAACAAAGCGGTTTTGCCAATTCTTCTTCAACCGCTTGTTAGCCGCTTTCGTTGTTTTTCTGCTCATCGTCTGGACTATGATCCCCTTCATCCTCTGCACTTGTGTCTGTCAGAGACTCATCGACTGACTCGTTACCAATTTGAGGCAACATAACAGCCCGTGCAAGGATTCCGGTAACGAATTGCTGTCTCTGTTCCTCCTGCTTGCGAATCTGCTCAATGAACTTTGCGACATCATTGCTTTGGTCGCTGTGAGAACCCAGAGTATGATCAAGTATCTCTTGCCAGTTTTGTTGCTTCTCAAGGGCACTTTGGATGATTATTGTGTGAAGGCTAGACAGGAGCTGTTCTTTTTGTTTCTGTTCTGTAAGAATTTGCTTCATAAAAGAATTAACAAACACATTTCTCTTCGCTTCCCGATCTTCTTGATTTTTCTCCTCGAGCGCTCGGACCTCAGCTATGGATTCTTTCTTCACATCGACCTCGATCCGTTCTGAAGCGAAGTGCAGGAACCGTTCGGAGGTATACATATAGAAGCGGGCCTTCGCCTTTGCCGCTATTTCTTCGTATAACTCCGGTCGGCAGCCGAGATTTCGGCCTTTTGAGACCCACCACCAATCTTCCTTTAAGTCGTTACTGAGAAAGATAACTCCAGATGCATCGGTTGCCATGGCTTGATCTATGATTTGAAACCACAGAACTAGATCACCATAGATCGCATCGCCTTCTTTCTTGTTTGGTCCTCGTGCATCTTCGTACCCAGGCGGCACTTCCTTATCGTAACGGTCTTTGCCTTCCGCGAAGATTTCCTCTAGTCGCTGTGCTTCATATGGATTTCCAACCTTGCCGTCAAAAAGTTCCAATAGGGCATCAAGAATAGGGTCGTTTTGAAAAAAGTCAGGATGGGCTTTTGCATAGGCATCTATCTTCTCTTCAAGTTCGGTCAGAGGGGCTTCGAATGCCGTTTGGAACTCTTCACGACTCAGAACAGGGTGTAGTCGGAAGCTCAGGATCTTCTCTGTCTCTTTCGCAGTCGTAGCTCGCAAAGATGACACGAGTTTCTTGGCCTTCCGATACATCTGAACCTGCTCAGAGATAACATCAGGACGATTCCGTGAATACTCAAGTGCAACCTGATGCGGCAACCATAAGCGATTGGATAGTCGTTCGAAGAGCGTCAGAAAATCATTTCGAGTGCTCTCAGAGTATCGATACATATCCAGCAGTACATTTGCATCGAGCACAATTAAGGCTTTCTCCCACAGTTGCTCGAAGAACTCTTCAGTGTGCGGGTAATAGCCTTCAAACATCTTCCGCATTATTCGTTTCCCTCTGGGCTAATGGGACCGTGGCTGACCGTCAGCCGCAGACACGTTTACGTACCGAAGAACTGTAGGCTACCCGCCACTGCCCTGTTGAAGTGACGCGCTGAACGCATCGCCTCAATTGATGATTCGACACAATTAGCAATTGCGGCACTGCCAACGAAAGTTTACCGGCGAGAGGGGAAAACGTCAGTATTTTTTTGCGTTTCCCCGGCGGCCGGTCTTTCTCGTGTGAGAGATTGCTTTGTCGTTCAGGCTCCGAAGGCATAGGGGGCGAGGCGATCCTTGGGGAAGGGGTGGGGCCGGGCCGTAGACCGTCGGTCGGAGTACAATGTCGCGGCGGCTTCAGCCGTAGCCTTATTCGCGT